>JAFACP010000035.1 GCA_023425455.1 Pseudomonadota bacterium
ACCATACCAATATTTACGAAGACATAAACGAATAAAATCAACATCAACCCGCCGGCCATTACCCGGCCAAAGGTCGTTTGCGCCCGGGCGGCAATCCACAGTCCGCGCATGATGAGCAGCACGTACAGTGCCAGCAGAATCAAAATCCCCACCAGCCCTAACTCTTCTGCCAGCACCGCAAAGATAAAGTCGGTATGGCGTTCGGGTAAGAATTCCAGCTGCGACTGAGTACCGTGCAGCCAGCCTTTACCCCGCAGGCCGCCGGAACCAATGGCAATCTTTGACTGAATAATATGATAGCCAGCACCCAGCGGATCGGTTTCAGGATCCAGCAACATCATTACGCGCTGACGCTGGTAGTCATGCATCAGGAAGAACCAGAGAATAGGAATAAAGGCGGCCACCAGCACCACCGCAATGCCGATAAGACGCCAGCTCAGGCCGGATAAGAACAGCACAAACAGACCTGAAAGCGCGATCAGGATCGACGTACCCAGGTCGGGCTGTGCCGCCACCAGCAGGGTAGGCAGGAAAATCAGCACCAGGGCGATCGCCGTATTTTTCAGCGAAGGCGGGCAGACGTCGCGGTTAATAAAGCGTGCGACCATCAGCGGAACGGCGATTTTAGCGATTTCTGACGGCTGGAAACGAACGATGCCAAGGTCAAGCCAGCGCTGTGCCCCTTTCGAGATTGCGCCAAAGGCATCTACGGCGACCAGCAGCACGATACACAAAATATAGAGATAAGGCGCCCAGCCCTCGTACACGCGTGGGGGGATCTGCGCCATGACCACCATAATGACCAGTCCCATCGCGATCTGACCAATTTTACGCTCCATCATGCCGATATCCTGGCCACTGGCGCTCCAGATAACCAGTGCGCTGTAGGTCAGCAGGGCCAGCAGGATCAGCAGCATGGCTGGGTCGATGTGGATTTTGTCCCACAGCGATTTTTTATTTGGATTATCGGTCATGATTATTGGTCCTCTGCCGCCGCGGATGCCGGGTTTTCACTCGGCAGGTCGGTGTTGTTATCACCCAGCATAATGTGGTCGAGGATCTGGCGCATGATGGTCCCTACCGCCGGGCCTGCGCCGCCGTTTTCCAGGATCATCGCCACCGCAACCTGCGGGTTATCGTAAGGGGCAAACGCCGTCATGAGCTTATGGTCACGCAAACGCTCGGCAATACGGTGCGCGTTATAGGTTTCGTTAGCCTTCAGGCCGAAGACCTGAGCGGTCCCGGATTTCGCCGCGGCTTTGTATGGGGCGTTGGCGAAATATTTATGCGCGGTCCCGTTCGGGCGGTTCGCTACCCCGTACATGCCATCTTTGGCAATCTCCCAGAAACCGGAGTGGATATCGCCAACCGGCGCTTCGTGCGGCTGGATCCACGGCACTTTTTTCCCGTCTTCCATCGTGCTCATCAGCAGATGAGGCACCTTCACAATACCGTCGTTGATGAGGATCATCATCGCTTTATTCATCTGTAGCGGAGTCGCTGTCCAGTAACCCTGGCCGATCCCCACCGGAATGGTATCGCCCTGATACCACGGTTTTTTAAAGCGCTTCAGCTTCCACTCCCGGGTAGGCATGTTGCCGGAGCGCTCTTCAGCAAGGTCAATACCGGTGTAATGCCCGTAACCGAATTTGCTCATCCACTCTGACAGACGGTCGATACCCATGTCGTAGGCAACCTGATAGAAGAACGTATCCGCAGACTCTTCCAGCGATTTGGTCACATTCAGATGGCCGTGACCCCACTTTTTCCAGTCACGGTAGCGTTTTTCCGAACCCGGCAGTTGCCACCAGCCCGGGTCGAACAGGCTGGTATTACGGGTGATCACGCCGGCACTCAGCGCGGAAACGGCGACGTACGGTTTTACTGTTGACGCCGGCGGATAAACCCCCTGCGTGGCGCGGTTGATTAATGGGGTGTTCGGGTCATTCAGCAGGCCAGAGTAGTCCTTACTGGAGATCCCGTCGACGAACAGGTTTGGATCGTAGCTTGGCATGGACACGAGAGCCAGAATGCCACCGGATCGCGGGTCGGTGACCACCACGGCTGCGCGGCTGCCTGCCAGCAGGGTTTCGATATACTGCTGCAGCTTAAGGTCGAGGGTCAGGTAGACATCGTGGCCCGCCTGCGGCGACACCTCTTTCAGTTGACGGATCACCCGGCCGCGGTTGTTCACCTCAACTTCTTCATAGCCCGTCTGTCCGTGCAGAACATCTTCGTAATAGCGCTAGATCCCCAGCTTGCCGATGTCATGCGTAGCGGCGTAGTTGGCGAGCTTACCCTCTTTATCCAGTCGGTCAACGTCGCGATCGTTTATCTTGGAAACGTAGCCGATAACGTGCGTCAGCGCAGAGCCGTAAGGGTAGTAGCGACGTTTATAGCCTTTCACTTCTACGCCGGGGAAACGGTACTGATTAACGGCAAAGCGGGCGACCTGAACTTCGGTTAAATTCGTTTTGACCGGAATCGAGGTGAAGCGGTGTGAACGTGCGCGCTCCTTTTTAAAGGCCGCGATATCGTCATCATTGAGATCGACAACGCTGCGCAGCGCATTCAGCGTATCCTGCACATTGTCGACTTTTTCCGGCATCATTTCTATCTGGTAGATGGTGCGGTTTAACGCCAGTGGCGTGCCGTTACGGTCATAGATAATGCCGCGGCTGGGCGCAATCGGGACCAGTTTGATACGGTTTTCGTTTGAACGCGTCTGGTAGTCGGTGTAGCGGACAATTTGCAGATTATAGAGGTTGGCGATCAGCACGCCGGTAAGCAGCAAAATCCCCGTAAAGGCGACCAGCGCCCGGCGCACAAACAGCGCGGACTCAGCCGTATAGTCGCGAAAAGAATTCTGTAGTTTCATCCGCTGCTTTATCTACCCTGGTCAGTCACTATTCGCGGTGATATGGGTGGTTAGTCGTAATACTCCACGCGCGATAAAGGCTTTCAGCAACCAAAACCCGCACCAGCGGGTGGGGGAGCGTCAGCGCGGAGAGAGACCAGCTTTGTTCCGCTGCCGCTTTGCAGGCGGGCGACAGCCCCTCCGGCCCGCCGATCAGCAGGCTGACGTCTCGTCCGTCCTGCTTCCAGCGTTCCAGCTCGTGCGCCAGCTGCGGCGTATCCCAGGGTTTACCCGGAATATCGAGAGTCACAATGCGGTTCTTGCCTGCGGCAGCCAGCATCAGCTCTCCCTCTTTATCGAGAATGCGTTTAATATCTGCGTTTTTACCGCGCTTCCCCGCTGGGATCTCCACCAGTTCGAACGGCATGTCTTTCGGGAAGCGACGCAGATATTCAGTAAAACCCGTTTGTACCCAGTCCGGCATTTTGGTGCCGACGGCTACCAGCTGCAACTTCACGCATTAACCCCAGAGTTTTTCCAGCTCATACAGGCGACGGCTCTCTTCCTGCATGACATGGACAATCACATCGCCGAGATCGACAACGACCCAGTCTGCGGTCGCTTCGCCTTCAACGCCAAGCGGTAACAGCCCTGCCGCACGTGATTCCTGAACAACGTGATCGGCGATAGAAACCACATGACGCGTCGACGTACCGGTGCAGATAATCATGCAGTCGGTGATGCTGGATTTACCCTTAACGTCGATAGCGATGATGTCCTGACCTTTCAGGTCATCAATTTTGTCGATAACAAAATCCTGGAGTGCTTTACCCTGCAAGTTTTCCCCCTGGGTGAATGAGATTGCGCAACTGTGAATTCGTAGCCAGACAGTATACCTGAACTGACGCCTGTGTCCGGACA
>JAFACP010000048.1 GCA_023425455.1 Pseudomonadota bacterium
CGAATGCAATCTCCTGGCTGAAAGAGAACCCGGCTGCGGCGAAAGAGATTGAGAAGAAAGTGCGTGAGCTTCTGCTCAACAACCAGGACTCCACGCCGGACTTTGCGGTTGATGGCGCGGATGCCCAGGAAACGAACGAAGACTTTTAATTCTCTCGTGTAAATATGAAGGGCTGCGGATGCGGCCCTTTTTGCATTTTATCATCAGCAGGTCTTGTATGAGTGAATCCTCCCCACGCCGTCCTGCCTATGCCCGCTTACTGGATCGGGCAGTACGGATCCTTGCCGTGCGCGACCACAGTGAGCAGGAGCTGCGGCGAAAACTGTCTGCGCCGGTAATGAGCAACAACGGCCCGGAAGAGATTGATGCCACTGCGGAAGAGTACGATCGTGTCATCGCCTGGTGTTACGAGCACAGCTATCTGGATGACGAACGTTTTGCCGCCCGTTTTCTCGCCAGCAGGGGACGCAAAGGTTACGGCCCGGCGCGTATCCGTCAGGAGCTGAACCAGAAGGGGGTTGCGCGCGAATCCATAGAAAAAGCGATGCGTGAATGCGAAACCGACTGGTGCGCGCTGGCGCGGGATCAGGCGGTGCGTAAATACGGTGAACCGCTGCCGCGCGAATTTTCAGAAAAAGTAAAAATCCAGCGCTTCTTGCTCTACCGCGGCTTTCTGATGGAAGATATTCAGGATATCTGGCGTAATTTTGCCGATTGAACGCATGCGGGATTTTACTTCCCAGTAAAGAAAACTTATCTTATTCCCACTTTTTCCAGTAGCTGGTCTGTCCAACTGTGTATGGATACAGGCATGCTACGACATTTCGTTAGCTTGATTTCAGGATAATTATGAGCAAGAGCACCGCTGAGATCCGTCAGGCGTTTCTCGATTTTTTCCATAGTAAGGGACACCAGGTTGTTGCCAGCAGCTCCCTGGTACCAAATAACGACCCGACTTTACTGTTTACCAACGCCGGGATGAATCAGTTCAAGGATGTGTTCCTTGGTCTCGATAAGCGTAATTATTCCCGCGCCACAACCTCACAGCGTTGCGTGCGGGCGGGCGGTAAACATAACGACCTGGAAAACGTCGGCTACACCGCGCGTCACCATACTTTCTTCGAAATGCTGGGTAACTTCAGCTTCGGCGACTACTTCAAACACGATGCTATCCAGTACGCATGGGAACTGCTGACCGGTGAAAACTGGTTCAACCTGCCGAAAGAACGTCTGTGGGTTACCGTCTATGAAACCGATGACGAAGCGTTCGAAATCTGGGAAAAAGAGGTCGGTATCCCGCGCGAACGTATTATTCGCATCGGTGATAACAAAGGGGCGCCATACGCATCTGACAACTTCTGGCAGATGGGCGACACCGGTCCTTGCGGTCCATGCACCGAGATCTTCTACGATCACGGCGACCACATCTGGGGCGGCCCTCCGGGAAGCGCAGAAGAAGATGGCGATCGCTATATTGAGATCTGGAACATCGTCTTCATGCAGTTCAACCGCCAGGCTGATGGCACCATGGAGCCGCTGCCGAAACCGTCCGTCGATACCGGTATGGGTCTGGAGCGTATTGCCGCGGTTCTGCAGCATGTGAACTCCAACTACGATATCGATCTGTTCCGCACTCTGATTGAGTCCGTCGCCAGCGTGACCGGCGCGACCGATCTCAGCAACAAATCTCTGCGCGTGATCGCAGACCATATCCGCTCCTGCGCGTTCCTGATTGCCGACGGCGTGATCCCCTCGAATGAAAACCGTGGTTACGTACTGCGTCGTATCATTCGTCGTGCGATCCGTCATGGCAATATGCTGGGCGCGAAGGACACCTTCTTCTATAAACTCGTTGGGCCGCTGATTGGCGTGATGGGTGCCGCCGGTGACGAGCTGAAACGCCAGCAGTCACAGGTTGAGCAGGTTCTGAAAACGGAAGAAGAGCAGTTTGCACGTACTCTGGAACGTGGTCTGGCGCTGCTGGACGACGAGCTGGCGAAGCTTAAGGGCGACACACTGGATGGAGAAACGGCTTTCCGTCTGTATGACACCTACGGTTTCCCGGTTGACCTGACGGCTGACGTCTGCCGTGAGCGCAACATCAAAGTTGACGAAGCTGGCTTCGAAGAGGCGATGGAAGCGCAGCGCCGTCGCGCGCGCGAATCCAGTGGCTTTGGCGCAGACTATAACGCGATGATCCGCGTTGATGGCGCGTCTGAGTTTAAGGGTTATGAAGCCCTGGAACTGACCGGAAAAGTGAGCGCACTGTTTGTTGACGGTAAAGCCGTGGACAGCATCAGCGCCGGCCAGGAAGCGGTCGTTATTCTCGACAAAACGCCATTCTATGCGGAATCCGGTGGTCAGGTTGGCGATAAAGGCGAACTGAAAGGCAGCGGCTTTAGCTTCAGCGTGAGCGACACTCAGAAATACGGTCAGGCAATTGGCCACCAGGGGAAACTGGTGTCCGGTTCGCTGAAAGTCGGTGACGGCGTTCAGGCCAATGTTGATGATGCTCGCCGCGCGCGCATTCGTCTGAACCACTCTGCCACACACCTGATGCACGCAGCACTGCGTGAGGTTTTGGGTACCCATGTTGCGCAGAAAGGTTCTCTGGTTAACGATAAAGTGCTGCGTTTCGACTTCTCTCATTTCGAAGCGATGAAGCCATCTGAAATTCGCGCGGTGGAAGATCTGGTGAATGCGCAGATCCGTCGTAACCTGCCAATCGAAACCCATATCATGGATCTCGAGGACGCGAAGAAGAAAGGGGCGATGGCGCTGTTTGGCGAGAAGTACGACGAACGTGTTCGCGTGCTGAGCATGGGCGACTTCTCAACGGAACTGTGCGGCGGTACTCACGCCTCCCGCACCGGTGACATCGGCCTGTTCCGTATTGTTTCGGAATCGGGTACTGCGGCTGGCGTTCGTCGTATTGAAGCGGTGACCGGTGAAGGCGCGATTGCCAGCCTGCATGCGCAGAGCGACCAGTTGCACGATATTGCGCAGTTGCTGAAAGGCGATAGCCAGAACCTGGGCGAGAAAGTGCGTGTGGCGCTGGATCGCACACGTCAACTGGAAAAAGAGCTGCAGCAGCTGAAAGAACAGGCAGCAGCGCAGGAGAGCGCAAGCCTCTCCAGCAAAGCTATCGAGATTAAGGGCGTCAAACTGCTGGTCAGCGATCTGGCCGGCGTTGAGCCTAAGATGCTTCGCACTATGGTCGACGATCTGAAGAACCAGCTCGGTTCAACGGTTATCGTGCTGGCGACGGTGGCAGAAGGTAAGGTTTCTCTGATTGCGGGCGTCTCTAAGGATGTGACCGACCGTGTGAAAGCAGGGGAACTGATTGGTATGGTCGCCCAGCAGGTGGGTGGCAAAGGGGGCGGTCGTCCGGACATGGCGCAAGCCGGTGGTACGGATGCAGCGGCGCTTCCTGCGGCATTGGCCAGCGTTGAGAGCTGGGTAAGCGCGAAGCTGTAATAACAACAAGGTGCAAACAGACGCCATAGCAGTATGGCGTCTTATTCACTGCGCTATCGATAACGATAAAGTCAGGTTGAGTTTGTGTATATCGGCTAAACTTACGTTTAACAGAATGTAATGCCGTGACTGCTTACACTTTACGTGTTTGTCATCGCTTACTTTTTGGCGTTATATGATGGATAATGCCGGGATACAAGAGACCCGACTCTTTTAATCTTTCAAGGAGCAAAGAATGCTGATTCTGACTCGTCGAGTTGGTGAGACCCTCATGATTGGGGATGAGGTCACCGTGACAGTTTTAGGGGTAAAGGG
>JAFACP010000109.1 GCA_023425455.1 Pseudomonadota bacterium
TGAGCACGCCGGGCATCGCGGCCATCATGACGGAATGGCGATGCCGGAGATGCCGGTAGATTTGACGCGGTTCGATGGCGTATTGCAGGTTGCCCGCGAGGCGGGAATCGATGCCAGTAAGCTTGAGATCCGTCCGGCAAAAACGGCGGATAAGGCCTGGACGGTAACGGAAATCGATCGCCGCTGGCCGACGCAGGTCGATGCCGTAGCGGTTGATCCTCACGCTATGCGCGTGCTGGACAGAACCCGCTTTGCTGATTTTCCGCTGATGGCGAAATTGACCCGCTGGGGTGTTGATTTCCATATGGGTATTTTATTTGGCCTGGTTAATCAGCTGCTGCTTATCGCATTTGGCGTGGCATTGTGCGTGCTGATTATTTGGGGATACCGGATGTGGTGGATGCTCCGCCCGGCGCATTCGACCACGAGCCCGGTGCAGACGCTCTGTCAGAGCTGGCTGGCGTTATCATTGCGGGGAAGGGGAGTCACGCTGCTCATAAGCGTGCTGTTGGGGCTGGCGCTGCCGGTGATGGGCGTGAGCCTCGCCGTGTTTATCGCTGTCGACTGGCTGCGCTGGCGAGCGGCATCAGGTGCGGCGCTCGCCGAATCATCCGCTAAATAAGCTTACGGCGTGCTGATAACCACGGCCACCCGGCGGTTTTCAGCACGCCCCTGCGGCGTACCGTTACTGGCGACAGGGTATTTTTTGCCTAATCCCTGCGTGGTGAGGTTGCTGCGCGGGATACGGGCGCCCTGCGCCCAGGCATCGGCAACCACATTCGCGCGTTTTAACGACAGCGTTTCGTTATAGCTGTCTTCGCCGTAATTGTCGGTGTGGCCGTCCATACGCGCATGGGTTAAGCCCGTCGCCGCCAGCCGGGACGCCATTACCTGAATTTGTTGTTCACTTTCCGCCAGCAGGTGCGCGTCGTTTTTATCAAACAGGATCTTATCCGACAGGCCTAGCGACCAGTCGCCGTTCATCTCGTTAAAACCGTAAGATTTCATGGCAGCGATCTGCTCTGCGGTGAATTTACCCTGTGGTGCCTGGCATCCCGCCATAAACAGCGGTGCCAGTAAGCACAGCGCGAGATATCGCTTAAACATATCGTCTTCCCTTTTAGGATATTGTTGTTGAACGCTGGTTTTTAACCCGGTACATACTGCTGTCGGCTTGCTCCAGTAATGACTCCTGAGAGCCATTTTCCCACGCCAGAGCAAAACCAATGCTGAGTGACATTGATGCTGTGTGTCCATTATGCAGATCGAATGGACGGATAAACTGCTGCGAGAGTGCAGCACAAATGTGTTTAACTTCGGCCTCAGAATGCACGCCATAGAGGACCATCGCAAATTCATCTCCGCCAAGGCGGTATGACTGGTGACGCGTTTCGCCGAACTCGACCATTCTGTTGGCAACCTCGATCAGCACGCAGTCGCCTGCAGCGTGTCCCCAGGTGTCATTGATCGCTTTGAAGTTATCACCATCCAGGAACAGCAGAGCCGAGTTTGTCTTCGCCGATGAGTCGTTCATTAACGCCGCGATACTGTTGCGAAATGCCGCGCGATTAGCAAGACCGGTCAGCGGATCGTGCATTGCAGTACGCAGCAGCTGGGCGTTCTTTGCCTGCAGCTTGAGCTGCCACTCTTCCATTTCGTCCAGCAGGCTGTTGAAGTCTTCGCCAAAGCGGTGAAACTCTTCGATGTCGACCTCTCCGACCCGACGGGAGAAGTTGCGGTTTGTCCGAACATCATGAACGACATCGGTAATATTTTGCATCGCTGCGACCATTCCGTGATGGAGAGAACGGGTGATGGTTAACGCGACAAAAGAGGTAATCAGAATGCAGCCGGTAAGTACGGCGAACGACATCCAGATAAAGTGGCTGATTAGGGTGTCGCGGGCGGTAAGGCGTATTTCACCGATCATGTTTCCGTTATGGATAACAGGTTTTGAGATCGGATCCGGAAACAGCCAGCGATTGACCAGCGCGGCCAGGGTATCGGTGTTGTCCTGCGGGTTCCATGACCAGTGGGCAAAACGTTTTTGCTGTGCATTGAGGAGTTCGGCCGTGGCGAACTGCCCCTGCTTACCCAGGGTTGAAAGGGTTTCATTGGCGGCCTGCGCGTCATTGAATACCAGTGACGCCTCAAGACTGTGGCTCATCGTTGCGCCGGTTAATTCGAGATTTTTTTGCGCATATTGTTTTAAGGTCACCACCGAGGCAAAACAGAGTAACAACCATATAAACGTCATTGTTATTATGACGCTTATCATACTGATACGTCTCAGCGTCCTTTTAAAGGTTGGACGTGGTGTGGTTGCAAAATCCTTATTCATGCTTTGTATTCCGTGCAAGCATTAATACATCCGGATTCACTCTTACACCGCTACGGGAGAGTGCATCCAGATTGACGGAAAATCTCACCCGCGTGTCATCTATTATCAAACAAAAAGCACTGCCAATAAGGCACTCCGGGTTTTGCTCGGCGATTAATAGCAATGGTCTGCCCTGATATTGACTTATTAATTCAAGTTGATGCGCTGGCGATTCAGTTCCGAAATAAATAGCATCGCACGTGGCTGAAAGTGCTTCCCGATCGTCACGGACGATCGCGGGAGTATAAGGTAACAAGCTTTGCTCTTCTTCACTACTGATAGCCTGGGCGTAGCGGGATGAGGCAAATATACAGAGTTTTGGCTGGCCGGAAAGCGATGGCCATCGGGTATAGCTCACAATACCAGAAACAATCGAACGTACCGATTTATCCGTTTCTGTTAACGCTCCAGCGTTTGCTGGACCCACAGCAAGGAGCAGTATTAACACCAGAATGGGTCGGCACAAAGAGATCAAGAATACATTTCTCATCAAAATTCGCCATACCGCTCTGGAAATAGATGCCCTTAAGAGTTGTTGGCAGAATATCATTTTTTATCAACGCCGTCATTATGGCAGAAATTCCACCCCGGCGGGTTAGGTTAAATCTTACAGTGGTATTAATTATGATGGTGAACAATGCCATCAATTAAGCCGGCTGGCTTTCATGCTTTCTACGCTGCCCTCCTCCCAGGCCTCGCGAAGTTTTGCCGTGTTGTCGACACTTTCGCAGCTGGCGGGAAATGATTTACCCGCTAATCCCCAGGCATGAATAAGCCCTTCTTCACAAATTTTCTTCTGGCCTTCCACATAACCGCGGAGATATTCACTGCGATCAACGGCAGGATCGTTGAAATTATCGGATAGCGTTGGGTTATCTTTAGCGGCAAGACCGTTCATGGCATCCTCTTTACCGGCGGTAAACCAGCTGGGGCTTGTCCAGTCAGGCTGGAAGGTGTAGGGGTCAATCTGACAGCCCGATAACAGCAACGCCAGCAGCACAGGAGTTGTCGAACGCATAGTGAAGCTCCTTTTTCCGCAGCATGTTTCAACAGCATGCTTTTACAGCATAGCCTGGCCAGCCAGATGCGAATGTAATTAAAAGTTTACGTATTTTGCGACCTTATTTTGCGGTAAATGCGCATCTGTAAATAAAAGTGTACATATTTTGGATTGAAATCTTTACTTATTGTGGTATCGTGGCTTCACCTCTGAGAGGACACTCACTATCGCAAACGAGCATTACAGGATCGCCATCATGCAAAAAGACGCGCTGAACAACGTACACATTACCGATGAACTGGTTTTAATTACTCCGGATCAACTGAAAGCGGAATTCCCGCTGAGCGATGCGCAGGAAGCGCAGATTGAGCACTCCCGCCAGACTATTTCCAATATTATCGCCGGTCGCGATCCGCGTCTTCTGGTGGTATGTGGCCCTTGCTCTATCCACGATCCTGAAACCGCAATTGAGTATGCGCGTCGATTTAAAGCATTGGCTGAAGAGGTCAGCGATAGCCTCTATCTGGTCATGCGCGTCTATTTTGAGAAACCTCGTACCACCGTTGGCTGGAAAGGGTTAATCAACGATCCGCATATGGATGGCTCATTTGATGTGGAAGCTGGTCTGAAAATTGCGCGTCGTCTGCTGGTAGAGCTGGTCAGCATGGGGCTGCCGCTGGCAACCGAAGCGCTGGATCCAAATAGCCCGCAATACCTGGGGGATCTGTTTAGCTGGTCTGCAATTGGCGCGCGTACCACCGAATCACAAACTCACCGTGAAATGGCCTCTGGCCTGTCGATGCCCGTTGGCTTTAAAAACGGTACGGACGGTAGCCTGGCAACGGCGATTAACGCCATGCGCGCCGCGGCGATGCCACACCGTTTTGTCGGCATTAACCAGGCGGGGCAGGTTTGTCTGCTGCAGACTCAGGGCAACCCGGACGGCCATGTGATCCTGCGCGGTGGCAAAGCACCGAACTACAGCCCGGCGGATGTGGCACAGTGTGAAAAAGAGATGGAACAGGCGGGACTGCGTCCGTCTCTGATGGTAGATTGCAGCCATGGTAACTCCAATAAAGATTACCGTCGTCAGCCTGCGGTTGCCGAGTCTGTGGTCGCGCAAATCAAAGATGGCAATCGCTCTATTATCGGTCTGATGATTGAAAGCAATATTCATGAAGGCAATCAGTCGTCGGAACAACCACGCAGTGCAATGAAGCATGGCGTATCCGTTACGGATGCCTGCATCAGCTGGGAAACCACGGATGCGCTGCTGCGTGAGATCCATAAAGATTTAAACGGCCAGCTGGCGGCGCGTCTGGCTTAAGAGGTTAGTTATGGTTGCTGAATTGACCGCGTTACGCGATCAAATAGATGAAGTTGATAAGGCGCTGCTGGATCTGCTGGCTCGTCGTATGTCGCTGGTTGCCGAAGTCGGTGAGGTTAAAAGTAAATACGGCCTGCCGATTTACGTGCCGGAACGTGAAGCGGCGATGCTGGCCTCACGGCGAAAAGAGGCGCAGGCGCTGGGTGTATCACCGGATCTCATTGAAGACGTACTGCGTCGGGTGATGCGTGAATCCTACTCCAGTGAGAACGATAAGGGTTTCAAAACCCTTTGTCCGTCACTGCGCCCGGTGGTTATCGTGGGGGGCGGTGGCCAGATGGGGCGTTTGTTCGAAAAAATGCTGACCCTTTCTGGCTATCAGGTTCGTATTCTGGAAAAAAATGACTGGTCACGCGCGTCTGAGCTGATGGCGGATGCGGGTATGGTTATCGTCAGCGTGCCGATCCATGTGACGGAACAGATTATCGCTAGGCTTCCCGCTCTGCCGGAAGATTGCATTCTGGTTGATTTGGCCTCGGTAAAAAATGGTCCGCTGCAGGCGATGTTAGCTGCGCATCGTGGCCCGGTACTTGGTCTGCACCCGATGTTCGGCCCGGACAGCGGGAGTCTCGCCAAGCAGGTGGTGGTGTACTGCGATGGTCGTCAGCCGGAAGCGTACCAGTGGTTCCTGGAGCAGATCCAGGTGTGGGGCGCGCGTTTGCACCGTATCAGCGCGGTTGAACACGATCAGAATATGGCATTCATACAGGCGTTGCGTCACTTTGCGACCTTTGCTTACGGTCTGCATCTGGCGGAAGAGAACGTCCAGCTGGAGCAACTTCTGGCGCTCTCTTCACCAATTTATCGCCTGGAGCTGGCGATGGTAGGGCGCCTGTTTGCTCAGGATCCACAGCTTTATGCGGACATTATCATGTCCTCGGAGAACAATCTGGCTCTTATCAGACGCTATTATCAGCGATTTGGCGAAGCGATCGCCTTGCTGGAGCAGGGGGATAAGCAGGCGTTTATCGACAGTTTCCGTAAAGTGGAGCACTGGTTTGGCGATTACGCGCAGCGTTTTCAGAGTGAGAGCCGTACGCTGCTGCGCCAGGCGAATGACAGTCGCCAGTAATGTAATGATGTATATACTAAAAGCCAGCATTGCTGGCTTTTTTCATTTTGGGGAATGGTCATGGCTGAACCGCAGCTGTTGTTTGAATACACCGGACATTTACCGGAATGCCCTACCTGGAGCACACGGGAGCAGGCGCTTTACTGGACGGATATTCTTGAGGGCGAGCTCCATCGTTATCATCTGCCAACCGGCGAGCACACGGTTTTATCCTTTCATGAAGAGGTGGGATGTTTTGCTCTGCGTGAACACGGTGGTTTTATCGTCGCGATGCGTCATGCCATCTGGCTCACGGATAAGCACGGGCTGCTCCAGCGCAAAGTGTGCGATAACCCGTCTAACCCGCAGCTTGCACGCTTTAATGACGGCGGAACCGATCGCGCTGGTCGCTTCTACGCAGGCACGTTTTGGGGGCCAGGAGACTACAACGGCGCCCTGCTGATGCGTATTGATAATGACCTGACGCCGAAAGTTATCCAGTGTGATATTCACGGGCACAATGGACTGGCCTTTAGCCCGGATGACCGGTGGATGTTTACTTCCGATACACCGAACGGGGTCATTTACCGTACGCCGCTGGATGAGCAGGGAGAACCCGGCCTGCGTGAAGTTTTCAGGCAATTTGCACCGGGAGAGGGGATCCCCGACGGCGCGGCAATGGACGTGGAAGGGTGCTACTGGAGTGCGCTGTTTGATGGCTGGCGCATTGCCCGTTTTTCACCACAGGGGGAGCTGCTGGAAGCGTATCGTCTGCCCGTGCGTTGCCCGACAATGGTCTGTTTTGGTGGAGAGGATATGAAGACGTTGTTTATTACCACCACCCGGGAAAATATGGCTGCGGATGAGGTGGCGAAGTATCCGCTTTCCGGCGCTATCTTCACCCTGCCGGTAAAGGTGGCAGGGATGAAGAAAAGCCGCTTTATCGAACGTTAAGCCGGATCAACCGGAACCACATTTTCGCCTGGATAGCAGCCGAGAACCTTCATCGAACGGGTGATTTCACCCAGTTCGTGCAGCGCCTTCTGCATGGAGGCAGATTCGAGGTTGGCCTGAATATCCAGATAGAACATCTCTTCCCATGGGTTCCCGTGAATCGGGCGGGATTCCAGTTTGGTCATAATCAGGTTGTGATTACGCAGTACCAGCAGGGCTTCAACCAGCGCACCCGCCTGTTGTCCGGTCGCCATCAGGAGCGTGGTCTTGGCCGGAACCTGGTCAGAGACATTGATAGCCTTGCGCGCCAGTACCACGAAACGGGTAATATTTTGCGTCTGGTTTGCCAGATTGCGCTCCAGAACCTGTAAACCATACAGTGCGCCGCCAGCTTCGCTGCCGAGAGCCGCTACCGTCGGGGTGTTCGCCTGCGCGACTTTCTCCATCGCTGCAGAGGTGCTTTCCGTATATTCAATCTTCCAGTTCGGGTAGCGGTTCAGGAACTGACTACACTGCTGGAATGGTTGAGGATGGCTATAGACCGTCTCAATTTTACTCAAGTCAGTGGAGCCTGAAACCAGCACGCAGTGATCGATAGGGATGGTCAGCTCGCCGACAAGGAACAGGCTGGTGTGTTGCAGCAGATCGTAGACGTCATTGATGGCGCCGGAGCTGGTGTTTTCAATCGGAACGACGGCGTAATCTGCCTGACCGGTTTCGACCTGGTTAAAAATGTCGGCAAACTTTGCGCACCCGCTCTCAATAAACTCTTCAAAATGGCGGGCAGCGTACTGGCGTGCTGCCAGATGGGAGTAGGAACCCTTCGGGCCGAGAAAAGCGATGCGCGCAGAGTGCGGGTTGGTTTTATTGAGATGCTGCTGCAGCAGCGCTTGCTGGGTGAGGACCGAATCTTCGATGATAAGCTGGAACAGACGGGTGATGTAATGTGCATCGAGATGGTGCGCTTTACCAAGCTGAATCAGCCTGTCCAGCAGATCGCGCTCGCGATCGATGTCGCGTACGGGGCGATGGGAGTCCAGTTTTGCTTTACCTACTTCGACGGCGAGAGCGCGACGCTCTGCCAGCAACGCCAGCAATTTTTCGTCCAGCGCGCTGATTTTCACGCGCAGATCCAGTAATGGGTTATCCGGTGTCATAGTGTTGCCTGTCTCATTTATCGTTATCAATAAAAAAGGCCTCCCGGTTTGGGAGGCCTTGTTGTTCGTCTTCGCATTCTTTATCACACGACGAAACGCCTCCCTTTCAGGGGAAGGTAAAAAAGAATGCGAAGAAGAACGGCGTCTGTTTCATGAATTGGTCCTGTTTTTGGTACCCGTTAAAGTACCCGCACTGTTTTCACCCTGTAAATAAAAAACGCGCCCGAAGGCGCGTTGGCGGTAAACTCAATGTAAGGGATTACTCTTCTTCAACTTCTTCAGCGAAGCTGGCGTCTTTCACCGATGTGGTGGCGCGACGGGCTTCACCTTTGTGCTGCACTTTATTGAGCTGCCGTTCCAGCTTGTTGATCAAATCGTTGATAGCCGTATACATATCTTCATGTTTTGCGCTGGCGACCAGATGGCCGTTTGGAGTATTGATAGTTGCGTCAGCGATGAACCCCTGTGGTTCCCTGGACAGAATAATATGCGGGTTAATCAGATGTGTTTGCCATTTTTCCAGTTTGGCGAGACGGTCTGCGACGTGCTGGCGAATTGCCGGAGTAATTTCCATTTGTTTACTGGTAATGTTCATTGTCATAAATTTTACCTCTTGTCTTTCCGTCTTGGTGATTCCAGCATACCTGTCCCAATGTCAAAATGTGTGATTTAGATCACGTTATTTTGTCGGTTTTTGTCAGGGAATTTTTTTTGTGAGGCAGGGCAGGAACAGGCGATATTTACCTTGTCGATGCAGAAAATTGCGGTCATAGTTGATGGGATGCGTTAGAGCTAAACCGCTTCAGCGTTGTACGGAAAATGAATAAAAAAACGGCAGCCAACGGGCTGCCGTTTTACGTTGTAGCAAGCGTCAGGTATTGCTGCTGTTCGCGGCGATGATCTTCGCCACTTTTTCAGCCTGTGCATTCATTTGCATCTGACGGTAGGCATTTTCCATCAGTTTCAGGCCATCGCGCGTTGCCTGAGTATCCGGGTAATCACGCAGCATCCCCTCTACGCGGTTAACCACTGCAACCCATGCGCCACGGCGAGTGTAGTAGTTAGCCACGGAGTATTCGTATTTCGCCAGGCGATCTTTCAGGAACACCAGTCGTTTGGTGGCATCGGTGACATACTGGCTATTCGGGTAGCCGCGCACCAGTTTCGAGAAGTCATTGAACGCGTCACGCGCGTGCTGCGGATCGCGGTCAGAACGATCGACGCCGAAGAAGCCCTGCAGCGCACTGTCATCGAGCGCCATATTGGTCAGACCGCGCATGTACATGACATAATCGATGTTAGGATGAGTCGGATTCAGACGCATGAAACGATCGATCGTCGCCTGAGCCAGCGGCAGATCGGCATTTTTATAGTAGGCGTAGATGAGATCTAACTGTACCTGCTGCGAGTACGGGCCAAATGGATAGCGATTATCCAGCGCTTCCAGTTGCGTTATCGCTTGTTTCCAGTTACCGTCCTGCAGTTTTTGTTGTGCAGTCGCATAGATTTCATTCGGCGGATTGTCAGGGACCTGTTCATTCGAACCGGAGCAGCCCACCAAAGCCAGGCTCAACGTGGCCGCTGCCACCAGATATTTCATGCGCGTCATGACGTTTTGACTTTCCTCAAATGTTTGTCCGGGAGAATCTCTGTTCCTGCTCCCGATTAAGACCAGCTACAATAGCACACTATATTAAACGGCAAAGCCGTAAAACCCAACGTTAAACGAAGAAGCAGTTTATGGCACAACGAGTAGAACTCACCGCAACAGTCTCCGAAAATCAGCTCGGTCAACGCTTAGATCAGGCTTTGGCCGAATTGTTCCCTGATTATTCACGTTCACGCATAAAAGAATGGATTCTCGACCAGCGCGTGCTGGTCAACGGTAACGTCTGGGACAAACCGAAAGAGAAAGTGTTAGGTGGGGAAGCTGTCGCCATCAATGCTGAAATTGAAGAAGAAGTGCGCTTCGAGCCGCAGGATATCCCGCTGGATATCGTCTATGAAGATGATGACATTCTGGTGATCAACAAGCCGCGCGACCTGGTTGTCCACCCTGGTGCCGGAAACCCTGATGGCACGGTGCTGAACGCGCTTCTCCATTATTACCCGCCGATTGCTGATGTGCCGCGCGCCGGCATCGTCCATCGTCTGGATAAAGACACTACCGGGTTGATGGTGGTGGCGAAAACGATCCCCGCGCAGACTCGTCTGGTGGAGTCACTGCAGCTGCGCGAAATCACCCGTGAATATGAAGCGGTTGCGATAGGTCATATGACCGCAGGCGGCACGGTGGAAGAGCCCATCAGTCGCCATCCTACCAAACGTACCCATATGTCAGTCCATCCGATGGGAAAACCGGCGGTGACTCACTATCGCATCATGGAGCATTTCCGGATCCATACGCGTCTGCGTCTGCGTCTGGAAACCGGCCGTACCCACCAGATCCGTGTTCATATGGCGCATATTACGCACCCGCTGGTTGGCGATCAGGTGTATGGTGGTCGCCCGCGTCCGCCAAAAGGTGCCTCTGATGAATTCATCAGCGCTCTGCGTAAGTTTGACCGACAGGCGCTGCACGCAACGATGCTGCGTCTCTACCACCCGATCAGCGGGATTCAGATGGAGTGGCATGCGCCTATCCCTCAGAACATGGTGGAGTTGATTGACGCAATGCGTGCGGATTTCGAAGAGCACAAGGACCAGGTGGACTGGTTATGACCAAACTGATTGTTCCGGACTGGCCACTGCCTGCGGGCGTGGCGGCCTGTAGTT
Source organism: Pseudomonadota bacterium (assembly GCA_023425455.1). Taxonomy (GTDB): domain Bacteria; phylum Pseudomonadota; class Gammaproteobacteria; order Enterobacterales; family Enterobacteriaceae; genus Enterobacter. The sequence continues at coordinate 10,705 of JAFACP010000109.1, forward strand.
CGACCCGTGTCGGTGGAGTAAGCCAGGGCGCGTGGGAGTCGTTAAATCTCGGAGCCCACTGTGGTGACGATCCGGAGCACGTTGAAGAAAACCGCACTCGCCTGTTTGCCGCGGGAAAGCTACCGTCGAAGCCTGTCTGGCTGGAGCAGGTACACGGTAAAGACGTTCTGAAGCTGACAGGAGAGCCTTACGCTTCAAAACGTGCCGATGCGTCTTACAGCAACATGCCTGGAACAGTGTGCGCGGTGATGACTGCTGACTGTCTGCCGGTGTTATTCTGCAACCGTGCCGGAACAGAAGTCGCGGCCGCGCATGCGGGCTGGCGCGGCCTGTGCGAAGGTGTGCTGGAAGAGACCGTCGCCTGCTTTGAGGATGATCCCGCCAATATCATTGCCTGGCTTGGACCGGCGATTGGCCCTCGTGCTTTTGAGGTGGGGCCAGAGGTGCGTGAAGCGTTTATGGATAGAGATCGGCACGCCGTGGAGGCTTTCACCGCTGCCGGGGAAAAATATCTGGCGGATATCTACATGCTGGCGCGGCAACGCCTGAACAATGCTGGCGTAACGCAGATCGCCGGTGGCGATCGCTGTACTTTCACCGAAAAGGGTGATTTTTTCTCTTATCGCCGCGACAAGGTGACGGGTCGTATGGCAAGTTTTATTTGGCTGATATAACCTAAAGAATCAAGACGATCCGGCACGTGCCGTTTTCTTTTCACATAATTCAGGTCATTAACCTTGAATAATTGAGGGATGACCTCATTTAATCTCCAGTAGCAAATTTGACCTGTTATGGGAGGAGTTATGCGTCTGGATCGTCTTACTAATAAATTCCAGCTTGCTCTCGCCGATGCCCAGTCCCTTGCACTGGGGCACGACAACCAATTCATCGAACCTCTTCATTTAATGAGCGCCTTGCTTAATCAGGAAGGGGGATCGGTACGTCCACTATTAACCTCTGCTGGCATTAATGCCGGCCAGTTACGTACAGCCATCGATCAGGCGTTGAGCCGTTTACCGCAGGTTGAAGGAACCGGCGGCGACGTGCAGCCATCGCAGGATCTGGTTCGCGTGCTGAATCTTTGCGACAAGCTGGCGCAAAAACGGGGTGACAATTTTATTTCGTCAGAACTGTTTGTTCTGGCGGCGCTTGAATCACGCGGTACCTTGACTGACCTGCTAAAAACTGCCGGCGCAACTACCGCCAGTGTGACTCAGGCGATTGAGCAAATGCGCGGAGGGGAAAGCGTGAACGACCAGGGAGCCGAAGACCAACGTCAGGCTTTGAAAAAATTTACGGTCGATCTGACCGAACGTGCTGAGCAGGGCAAACTTGACCCGGTGATTGGTCGTGATGAAGAGATTCGTCGTACCATCCAGGTGCTGCAGCGTCGTACCAAAAACAACCCGGTGCTTATTGGTGAACCGGGCGTTGGTAAAACTGCCATCGTTGAAGGGCTGGCGCAGCGTATCGTGAACGGTGAAGTACCGGAAGGGCTGAAG
>JAFACP010000230.1 GCA_023425455.1 Pseudomonadota bacterium
GGGCAGGTCTGTCCGGCGGCAAAACGCTTTATTCTCCATGAGGCGATCGCCGGGGCGTTTCTGGCGAAATTTACCGCGGCGTTTGAGCAGGTGAAGATCGGCGATCCGCTCGACGAAAGTACCACGCTGGGGCCGTTGTCATCGAAAGATGCGCTTGAGACGCTGACCCGCCAGGTCAACGAGGCGGTCAAACACGGCGCGACGCTGCACTACGGCGGCAAACCGCTTTCGCGTGAGGGTAACTTCTTTGAGCCAACGATCCTGACCGACATCACGCGCGAAAACCCGGCCTACTTCGGGGAGTTCTTCGGCCCGGTAGCGCAGATTTACGTGGTGAAAAACGACGACGAGGCGATCGCGCTGGCGAATGACTCCCACTACGGGCTGGGTGGCGCGGTCTTCAGTCAGAATATTGAGCGGGCGAAGAGAATGGCCTCAGGGATTGAAACCGGTATGGTGTACATCAACTGGCTGACCGATACCGCCGCCGGGCTGCCGTTTGGCGGCGTGAAGCGTTCCGGCTACGGGCGCGAGCTGTCGGATCTGGGGATTAAAGAGTTTGTGAACCAGAAGCTGGTGGTGGTGCGTCAGTAACTGGCCGCAGCAAAAACCTGCCGCAGGGCAGGTTTTTGCGTATTACGGCTATTGCACTTCAACCTTATCCCAGCCGCCTTTAAACATGCAGTTATCCACCAGGGTATGCCTGCGATATTCATTGGCATCGGTCACCGTGTAGCGCGTGGCGGTGTCCTTTTTCTTTTTCGATTTATCCGTCTTTTCTGAGTTCGAGCTGGTCACCACGTTGTCCGGGGGCAGATCGATCAGCGCCTGCGCTTCGCATTCCATGAGCTTTTTATTCATCCCGGCCTCGTTAACGCCCGGTTTCACCCATTTATACTGGGCGCACCCCGTAAGCAGCAGGGAAAGGCACAGAACACCGGGCGCGACGCGGCGGAATGTCATCAGAAGGCGACTCCAGCGCCGACGTATGCACCGTCAATCAGGGTGTGGCCAGGGCGGCCATCTTTACCGTCAACGCTGACGTGGCGGTAACCAGCCTTCACGGTCACCGGCGTGATCGGGGTCCAGCTTACGCCGCCGTTGGCTTCCACGTAGTTTTTCACGCTGTTGTTCAGCCCTTCCGGTGCAACATAGCCTTCGCCAAACAGGTGGATGCTGTCGGTCAGGGCCACGTTCACACCGCCGCCAACCGGAAACGCTACGCCGTTATCGCCTTTTTTCGGCCCGATATAGATAGCTTTCGCGCCAGCGTTCAGCATCACCGGACCCAGCCCGATGTTATAACCCGCGCCCACGCCGCCGGTCTGGGTACCGTCATCGGTATTTTTCAGCCAGCTACCTTCGGTATACAGGCCTGAAGAGGATTTACCCATTTCCACATTGAGGTTAGTAAAGTTTTTACCCTGCTCAATGCTGCCGCCCATCGCCAGCGCGGAGCCGGATACGGCGGTCAGAGCGGAAAGGAGAAGAATGTTAAGCTTTTTCATGCGTGTTTCCTCGTTATCAAATTAATCTGAGGAAACCTTAACAGGCGATTTTTACGACTGCAAATGTGATGGTCGTCGAATTTTTATGCTGGTTTTGTTGTTTTATGGTTGTTATTTTGTTGTTGAATGGTTTGTTTATCCCGGCGTCAATGCGTAACGCTTTTGCCGTTTAGCCTCAGTTTACTTTTTTGCCTAAATAGCAACTGAACAGGGCCGGGAAATAAGCTGCGCACGTAATAATTTATCCTGTGATTATTTTTTAAATTGTTACTTTAGTAACTCATGGAAATTTAATTTTACATTTTTGCCGGGGATTTGAGCGGATATCCACGCGTGTAACGCATGCTGTTCCACCCTGCATGGCAAGCCGGAGCGTCGATCGCAGCGTGACACTCCGCGACACGCTGCGATGGTTCTGACGTTATTTGCTCACCTGTCGGGTTTCAGCTGGCGTCCACATTGCGTTATGCCATGCGGCATAGCCTGCGCTGCGGCAAGGCGCGGCGATCGATTACCGCAGCCCGGCAAACGCCGCGCGGATCTCCTCTTCCGGCAGCGCCAGCCCGATAAACACCATTACGCTTTGCGGCGTTTCGTCTCCCCACGGCCTGTCCCAGTCGGCGCTGTAGAGTCGCTGCACGCCCTGGAACAGCAGGCGGTTCGGCTCGCCGTCGATCCACAGCATCCCCTTATAGCGCAGCAGCTTATCGGCAAACGACAGCAGCAGGTTCTCCATCACCCGGGAGACCCCGGCGATCGCCACCGGGTAGTCCAGCTCGACCACAATCGACGTCACGTCGTTTTGCTTATCCGCCATAAAGTGGAAGCGCGGTGTCGGGGCAACGTTCTCTTCCAGCATAAAGCCGTTGGTATTAAAGAGGACCGACAGATCAATATCGCCGTGGGTGACGGTGTAGAGCGGTGCACGGGCGTTGATGCGCGCCAGACGCTCGCGCAGCGCTGTGCTCTCGCCGGCGACGTCGGTTTTGCTCAGTAAAATGCGGTCAGCGTAACCGACCTGAGACTGGGCGATGGTGAACTGGTTCATCTGCTGGTCGGCATGAACCGCGTCGACCAGCGCAATCACCCCATCCAGCAGGTAGCGCTGACACAAAATATCGTGGGAGAAAAAGGTCTGAATAATCGGTCCCGGATCAGCCATGCCGGTGCACTCAATCACCAGACGGTCGAAGGCGATATCGCCGCGATCGCGGCTGTCGAGCAGATCCAGCAGGGCATCTTCTAATTCGTTTGAGCGGGTACAGCAGATACAGCCGTTGGTCAGGGTTTTGATCTGCGTGGCGCGATCGCCAATCAGCCGATCGTCAACGGAGACTTCGCCGAACTCGTTTTCAATCACGGCGATTTTTAAGCCGTGCTGCGCGTTCAGAATATGGCGCAGCAGGGTGGTTTTACCTGCGCCGAGAAAACCGGTGAGCAGGGTAACGGCAATCGGGGTCATGGTCTCTCCTTTAGCAGCAGCGTATGCCGCCTTCTCCACTTCCGCCGTAACGCGCCTGCTGGCGCTCGCGGAAGAATTCGGTGTAGGTCATATACGGCTTATCCGGATGGTTGGTCTTCATATGCTCAACGTAGTTGTCATAGTCCGGAATGCCAATCAGCATTTTCGCCGCCTGACCGAGGTATTTTTTCGTTTCGCCTAAGTTACCAAACATAGCCTGCCCTGATAAGAAAAAGCCCGGCGAGGGGGAGTCGCCGGGCGGGGTTTCCCCTCACCTCATCCCTCTTATGACGAAGAGGGGGAGGTGTGTGGATTAGTGATGAGAAGAGGTCTTCACGCCACCTTCCGGCACCGGCACGTACGGGGTTTCTTTATCCGTACGACCGTTGGCGTTACGCACTTTCATCCAGGTTTTGATGCCGTAGAAAATGATGCTGTACACCACCACCAGGAACAGAATGCTCAGCCCCGCGTTGGTGTAGTTATTCACCACGATATGGTTCATGTTGGCAATCTGCTGCGCGGTCAGATCGGCACCGCCGGCGGCAATTTTCGCCTTGTACTGGTTAGCCATAAAGAAGAAGCCTTCCAGCTGCGGGTTAGAGCTGAACAGCTTCAGACCCAGTGCCCAGGTGGTGCAGAGCAGCAGCCACAGCGCCGGTACCACCGTCACCCAGATGTATTGGGTGCGTTTCATTTTCACCAGCACGACGGTGCCGAGCACCAGTGCGACGGCTGCCAGCATCTGGTTGGAGATACCGAACAGCGGCCACAGGCTCTTCACGCCGCCGAGCGGGTCGACCACGCCCTGATACAGCAGGTAGCCCCACAGACCCACGCAGCCCGCGGTACCCAGCACGCCGGCAACCAGTGAGTCGGTTTTTTTCAGGAACGGCACGAAGTTGCCCAGCAGATCCTGCAGCATAAAGCGGCCCGCACGCGTACCGGCGTCCAGCGCGGTGAGGATGAACAGCGCTTCAAACAGAATACCGAAGTGATACCAGAAGCCCATGTCTGCCCACGGCAGCACCTTGTGGAACACGTGGGCAATACCCACTGCCAGCGTAGGTGCGCCACCCGCACGGTTCAGCACCGACGGTTCGCCGATATCTTTCGCGGTCTGCATGATCTGCTCTGGCGAAATCACAAAGCCCCAGGAGCTGACGGTCGCTGCCGCATGCGCGCTCGCATCTTTCAGCTGCGCCATAATCAGCGCCGCGTTGTCACCGCCCATCTCATGCAGGTTTGGCATGGTGATGCCGAGGCCAGCAGGCGGGGTGTTCATCGCGAAGTAGAGACCCGGCTCGATAATGGACGCGGCGACCAGCGCCATGATTGCCACGAACGACTCCATCAGCATCGCGCCGTAACCAATAAAGCGGGCGTCGGTTTCGTTGGCCAGCAGTTTTGGCGTGGTCCCGGAGGCGATCAACGCGTGGAAGCCCGATACCGCGCCACAGGCGATGGTAATGAACAGGAACGGGAACAGCGCGCCTTTCCACAGCGGACCGGTACCGTCGATGTACTGGGTAACCGCCGGCATTTTCAGATCCGGGTTGAGGATCAGGATACCCAGCGCCAGACCGACGATCACGCCGATTTTGAGGAAGGTCGCCAGGTAGTCACGCGGTGCCAGAATCAGCCAGACCGGCAGCAGAGCGGAGACAAACGCATAGCCAATCAGCGCGAAGGTGATGGTGGTGTCCTTGAAGGTCAGCGCCGGGCCCCAGTACGGGTCGTGGGCGATCACGCCGCCAAACCAGATGGAGGCCACCAGCAGCACAATCCCGATGACGGAGACTTCACCCACGCGGCCCGGACGGATAAAGCGCATGTAAATACCCATAAACAGCGCAATCGGTACGGTGGAGCAGACGGTGAAGACCCCCCACGGGCTTTCGGCCAGCGCTTTCACCACGATCAGGGCCAGCACCGCGAGGATGATGATCATAATCAGGAAGCAGCCGAACAGGGCGATGGTTCCCGGCACCCGGCCCATCTCCTCCTTGACCATCTCACCCAGAGAGGCGCCGTTACGGCGGGAAGAGATAAACAGCACCATAAAGTCCTGTACCGCGCCCGCCAGCACCACCCCTGCGAGCAGCCACAGCGTACCGGGCAGATAACCCATCTGCGCGGCCAGCACCGGGCCGACCAGCGGGCCTGCGCCTGCGATAGCGGCAAAGTGGTGGCCAAACAGCACATAGCGGTTGGTCGGCACGTAGTTCAGGCCGTCATTGTTAATGACCGCCGGCGTGGCGCGCGTTGGGTCGAGCTTCATGACCTTCTGCGCGATATATAAGCTGTAGTAGCGATACGCCACGAGGTAGACAGAGACGGATGCCACGACGATCCACAGGGCGCTAACGTGTTCGCCCCGGCGTAATGCGACAACCGCCAGACAGAAGGCGCCGAGGATCCCGAGTAATGCCCAGGGCACGTGCTTCAGTAGTTTTTTCGTATCCATAGTAAGACCTGGTTTTTTATGTAAAGAAAAAAGGGTCAGGGTTCGTTGTGAGGAGGTAGTGATTAATGCTGAGGCGATCGTGCCAGAAACGCGCGCGTGTCAAGGAAGGTAAATCAGTGAGTGGTTGAAAGCGGCAGGTGAACGGTCAAAGGTGAGGGCGAGTGGTTCAGACTCGCCGCCAGCGGAGGAAATTATGTGATTGAGATCACTTAGTTAGCTATGCCGATCCTTCGGCCAGGTAACTTTCCAGCGTGCCAAAGAGTTTATCCTTCAGCCACGCCGGCTCCAGCACCTGGATATTGGGCAGCCAGTAGAAGATCAGCGGCAGGATCTGATTCTCATGGGCGGCCTGGCAGCGCAGGGTCACGCCTTCATTGTGTACGCCAATCACTTCCTGTTCCGGCAGTAAATTACGTCGCGTAAAGTAGTGTGAAATATTACCGTTGATAAATATTTTCACTTCGAAAGTATCTGGTGAGACCCACGGGTCAAGATGCTTTTCCAGCAATTCAACCGCGCTCTCTTCAGGGGTAAAGGTGGTGCTCTGAATATCGAGCCAGCTAATCTGACTCAGTGAGAAGGATTTTAACCGGCTATTCTCGGT
>JAFACP010000140.1 GCA_023425455.1 Pseudomonadota bacterium
CTACCTGGGTGAGCCGGTAACGGAAGCGGTTATTACCGTACCTGCTTACTTTAACGATGCGCAGCGTCAGGCAACCAAAGACGCCGGTCGTATCGCCGGTCTGGAAGTCAAACGTATCATCAACGAACCGACCGCTGCCGCGCTGGCTTACGGTCTGGATAAAGAAGTTGGCAACCGTACTATCGCGGTTTACGACCTCGGTGGTGGTACTTTCGATATCTCTATTATCGAAATCGACGAAGTTGACGGCGAAAAAACCTTCGAAGTTCTGGCAACCAACGGTGATACCCACCTCGGTGGTGAAGACTTCGATACTCGTCTGATCAACTACCTCGTTGATGAGTTCAAGAAAGATCAGGGCATTGACCTGCGTAACGATCCGCTGGCAATGCAGCGTCTGAAAGAAGCCGCTGAGAAAGCGAAGATCGAACTCTCTTCTGCTCAGCAGACCGACGTAAACCTGCCGTATATCACTGCAGATGCGACCGGTCCAAAACACATGAACATCAAAGTGACGCGTGCGAAACTGGAAAGCCTGGTCGAAGACCTGGTAAACCGTTCTATCGAGCCACTGAAAGTTGCGCTGCAGGATGCTGGTCTGTCCGTATCCGATATCCAGGACGTGATCCTGGTGGGTGGCCAGACGCGTATGCCAATGGTTCAGAAGAAAGTGGCTGAGTTCTTTGGTAAAGAGCCACGTAAAGACGTTAACCCGGACGAAGCTGTCGCTATTGGCGCTGCGGTTCAGGGCGGCGTCCTGACCGGTGAAGTGAAAGACGTACTGCTGCTCGACGTTACCCCGCTGTCGCTGGGTATCGAAACCATGGGCGGTGTGATGACGGCGCTCATCAATAAAAACACCACCATCCCGACGAAACACAGCCAGGTGTTCTCTACCGCTGAAGACAACCAGTCTGCGGTAACCATCCACGTGATTCAGGGTGAGCGTAAACGTGCGTCTGATAACAAATCTCTGGGTCAGTTCAACCTGGATGGTATCAACCCGGCACCGCGCGGCATGCCGCAGATCGAAGTGACCTTCGATATCGATGCTGACGGTATTCTGCACGTGTCTGCGAAAGACAAAAACAGCGGTAAAGAGCAGAAGATCACCATCAAGGCATCTTCTGGCCTGAACGAAGCGGAAATCGAAAAAATGGTACGCGATGCAGAAGCAAATGCTGAATCCGACCGTAAGTTCGAAGAGCTGGTTCAGACCCGTAACCAGGGCGATCACCTGCTGCACAGCACCCGTAAGCAGGTAGAAGAGGCCGGTGATAAACTGCCAGCAGAAGACAAAACGGCTATCGAAACTGCCCTGAGCGCGCTGGAATCTTCTCTGAAAGGTGAAGACAAAGCGGACATTGAAGCGAAAATGCAGGAGCTGGCGCAGGTTTCCCAGAAGCTGATGGAAATTGCACAGCAGCAGCATGCGCAACAGCAGGCGGGCAGCGATGCTTCTCAGAACGACGCGAAAGATGACGACGTTGTCGACGCCGAGTTCGAAGAAGTGAAAGACAAAAAATAATCGCCCTTTGAACGGGTAATTACTGGCACGGGCGAAGAGGGTTCCTCTCCGCCCGTGCACGCATGTTAGGGGCAGATAAACGAGATGGCGAAGCTTGATTATTACGAGATTTTAGGCGTTTCCAAAACAGCGGAAGAGCGTGAAATCAAAAAGGCGTATAAGCGCCTGGCCATGAAATATCACCCGGATCGCAACCAGGGTGATAAAGAGGCTGAAGCAAAATTTAAAGAGATCAAAGAAGCCTACGAAGTCCTGACCGATTCACAAAAACGTGCGGCCTACGATCAGTATGGTCACGCAGCCTTTGAACAGGGCGGCATGGGCGGCGGTGGGTTCGGCGGCGGCGGTTTTGGCGGCGGTGCGGACTTCAGCGATATCTTTGGCGACGTATTTGGCGATATCTTCGGTGGCGGTCGTGGCCGTCAGCGCGCAGCCCGTGGCGCAGACCTGCGCTACAACATGGATTTGACGCTGGAAGAGGCCGTCCGCGGCGTAACCAAAGAGATCCGTATTCCAACCCTCGAAGAGTGCGACCTGTGCCACGGCAGCGGCGCGAAAGCGGGGACGCAGCCGCAGACCTGTCCAACCTGTCACGGTTCCGGTCAGGTGCAGATGCGTCAGGGCTTCTTCGCGGTGCAGCAGGCGTGCCCACATTGTCATGGCCGCGGCACGCTGATTAAAGACCCTTGCACCAAATGTCATGGTCACGGCCGGATTGAAAAAACCAAAACCCTGTCCGTTAAAATCCCTGCCGGGGTTGATACGGGTGACCGTATCCGTCTGGCCGGTGAAGGTGAAGCGGGCGAGCATGGCGCACCGGCGGGCGATCTGTACGTTCAGGTTCAGGTTAAACAGCACGCTATTTTCGAGCGCGAAGGCAATAACCTGTACTGCGAAGTGCCGATTAACTTCGCAATGGCGGCGCTCGGTGGCGAAATCGAGGTGCCGACGCTGGATGGTCGTGTCAACCTCAAGGTGCCTGGCGAAACGCAGACCGGCAAGCTATTCCGCATGCGCGGTAAAGGTGTGAAATCCGTTCGCGGTGGCGCGCAGGGAGATCTGCTGTGTCGCGTGGTGGTGGAAACGCCGGTTGGTCTCAACGATAAGCAGAAACAGCTGCTGAAAGAGCTGCAGGAAAGCTTCGGCGGACCTACGGGTGAGAAAAACAGCCCGCGCTCCAAAAGCTTCTTCGATGGCGTGAAAAAATTCTTCGATGATTTGACCCGCTAATCCCTTAGCCGGTTTACCAACATGCCGTCAGCCCGGAAGCGATTCCGGGCTTTTTCTTTTCTGTTGCCAATCTTCGGTTAAACTGAATATATACACAATGTTAATCTGTTTTTGTCGATCTATTTGGCTTGGTAATATGGTTTTATCGAGGTGTTGTGGTAAAAGCAGGAGCAAAAGTGAAATTAATACATCGTTTCTTTAGCAGTGAAGCATCCGGAGGCGTCATCCTCATCTTAGCGGCTGTCGCCGCAATGACGCTGGCCAATCTTGGCATAACCCGCGAACTGTATCATGCATTTCTGCAAACCCCCGTTGAGCTTAAGGTCGGGGCGCTGGAAATAAACAAGAACATGCTGCTGTGGATCAACGATGCGCTGATGGCGATTTTCTTCCTGCTCGTCGGGCTGGAAGTTAAGCGTGAGTTGCTGCAGGGATCGCTGGCAAGTCGCCAGCGTGCTGCGTTCCCGGTGATCGCGGCTATCGGCGGAATGGTTGTTCCAGCGCTGCTGTTTTTAGTCTTCAACCATCAGGACCCTGTTGCCCGTGATGGGTGGGCTATTCCGGCGGCAACGGATATTGCGTTTGCGCTTGGGGGTCTGGCGTTGCTGGGGAATCGCGTGCCTGTGGCGTTAAAAATCTTCCTGATGGCGCTGGCGATTATTGACGATCTGGGCGCTATCGTGATCATTGCATTGTTCTACACCAGCGACCTGTCGATCCTCTCCCTGAGCGTGGCGGCCGTGGCGATTGCCGCGCTGGCGCTGCTGAATATCTGTAATGTGCGACGTATCGGCATCTATATGCTGGTTGGCATGGTGCTGTGGACGGCGGTTCTGAAATCAGGCGTGCATGCGACGCTGGCCGGTGTGCTCGTTGGCTTCTTCGTGCCGCTGAAGGCGCAGGACGGTAAATCACCCGCTAAACAGCTGGAGCATGTGCTCCATCCGTGGGTCGCCTTTATGATCCTGCCGTTGTTTGCCTTTGCAAACGCGGGCGTTTCTCTGCAGGGAGTGACGCTGGATGGATTAACCTCGATGCTGCCGATAGGCATTATCGCCGGGCTGTTCATCGGCAAGCCTCTGGGAATTGCGCTGTTCTGCTGGCTGGCGCTGAAGCTGAAGCTGGCGTCATTGCCGCAGGGGACAACGTGCCAGCAAATCGTCGCGGTGGGGGTGTTGTGTGGCATTGGCTTCACCATGTCAATCTTCATTTCGACGCTGGCCTTTGGCGCAACCGCGCCTGAACTTATCGTATGGGCCAAGCTTGGCATCTTAATTGGGTCACTGCTTGCCGCTGTTGTAGGGTATACCTTGTTGAAGATGCAGCTGCCGGGTCAAGTCGCCCGGGCGTAACAGGAAACCGGGAGAACGTGTTGTTCTCCCGGTGTTCGATCAGGGAGAGAAGATGCAATGTCTCATTTAAATTACAACCACCTTTACTATTTTTGGCACGTCTACAAAGAGGGCTCTGTCGTGGGTGCGGCAGAAGCGCTCTACCTCACGCCGCAAACCATTACCGGGCAGATTAAAGCGCTGGAGGAACGCCTGCAGGGCAAGCTCTTCAAGCGCAAAGGCCGCGGGATTGAGCCAAGCGAGCTGGGTGAGCTGGTTTTCCGCTACGCAGACAAGATGTTCACCCTAAGCCAGGAGATGCTGGATATCGTGAATTATCGCAAGGAGTCGAATCTGCTCTTTGATGTAGGGGTGGCCGATGCGCTGTCGAAACGACTGGTGAGCGGTGTACTGGATGCCGCGGTCGTCGAAGATGAGCAGATTCACCTGCGCTGCTTTGAGTCCACGCACGAGATGCTGCTGGAGCAATTAAGCCAGCATAAGCTGGATATGATTATCTCTGACTGTCCCATCGACTCTACTCAGCAGGAAGGGCTGTTCTCGGTAAAAATTGGCGAGTGCGGCGTCAGCTTCTGGTGTATCAATCCGCCGCCGGAAAAACCGTTTCCCGCCTGCCTGGAAGAGCGTCGCCTGTTAGTCCCCGGAAGGCGCTCCATGCTCGGGCGAAAACTGCAGAACTGGTTTAACTCACAGGGGTTAAACGTTGAAATTCTTGGCGAATTCGATGATGCGGCGCTGATGAAAGCGTTCGGTGAAGCGCATAATGCCATTTTTGTTGCGCCAACCCTGTATGCGCACGATCTCTATTCCGATAATTCGATTACGGAAATTGGCAGGGTGGACAACGTGATGGAAGAGTATCACGCGATCTTTGCCGAGAGAATGATCCAGCACCCGGCGGTACAGCGCATCTGTAACCGCGACTACTCGGCGCTGTTTACGCCGCCAGCGTTTTGAGGCAATAAAAAAACCCGCGTTAAGCGGGTTCTTTTAAAACAAGCAACAACAAGCGGCGATTAAGCCAGTTTGTTGATCTGCGCAGTCAGGTTAGCCTTATGACGCGCTGCTTTGTTTTTGTGGATCAGACCTTTAGCAGCCTGACGATCCACGATTGGTTGCATTTCGTTAAATGCGTTCTGCGCAGCAGCTTTGTCGCCAGCTTCGATAGCTGCGTATACTTTCTTGATGAAAGTACGCATCATAGAGCGACGGCTTGCATTGTGCTTACGAGCCTTTTCAGACTGGATAGCACGTTTCTTAGCTGATTTGATATTAGCCAAGGTCCAACTCCCAAATATGATCTATGTGGACAATTCAAAGGCCGAGGAATATGCCCTCTATACCTTCTTTTGTCAATGGATTTGTGCAAATAAGCGCCGTTAATGTGGCGACGCTACGTTACGTAGTGATGGCGCAGGATTCTACCAGCTTGTCTCCTCTGAATACAGCTTTTCGGCATAAAAAACGCAGTTCGCGGACAGTTTTTTTCGCTCTGAAAGGTCAGCATCATGAAATCATTACGGCTTTCTGTTTTGAGGGGACAATCGCCGGTTAACCTTAACCGCTGTACAAGGTATACTCTGACGATTTTCACTGTTTTGAGCCAGTCATGAAGCTGATACGCGGCATACATAATCTCAGCCAGGCCCCGCATGGGTGCGTGCTGACCATTGGTAATTTCGACGGCGTGCATCGCGGGCATCAGGCGCTGTTGCAGGGATTGCGCAAAGAGGGCGAGGCTCGGGGTCTGCCCGTTGTCGTCATGATTTTTGAACCGCAGCCGCTGGAGCTGTTTGCGGGGGAAAAATCACCTGCGCGTTTGACGCGTCTGCGTGAAAAATTGCGCTATCTGGCAGAATCCGGCGTGGACTACGTTCTCTGTGTCCGCTTCGACAGGCGTTTTGCCGCGCTGACAGCACAACGTTTCGTCAGCGACCTTCTGGTCCAGCGACTTGGTGTGCAGCTGCTCGCAGTGGGAGATGATTTCCGCTTTGGCGCTGGTCGTCAGGGCGATTTCTTGTTATTACAGAAGGCTGGTCTGGAGTACGGTTTTGACGTCACCAGCGCCATGACCTTCTGTCAGAGCGGCGTGCGCGTCAGCAGTACGGCGGTGCGCCAGGCGCTGGCCAGCGACGATCTGGATACGGCCGAAACCCTGCTGGGACACCCGTTCACCATTTCAGGGCGCGTGGTTCATGGCGATGCGCTGGGCCGCACCATTGGTTTCCCGACGGCGAATATACCGCTGCGTCGTCAGGTTTCCCCGGTCAAAGGGGTGTATGCGGTGGAAGTCACCGGGCTGGGCGATAAGCCCCTCTTCGGCGTTGCCAATATTGGTACACGGCCGACGGTTGCTGGGGTGCGACAGCAGCTGGAGGTGCATCTGCTGGACGTTGTAATGGACCTCTACGGTCGCCATATAGATGTAATACTGCGGAAGAAAATACGCAATGAGCAGCGATTTGCTTCGCTGGATGAACTTAAAGCGCAAATCGCGCGTGATGAATTAACAGCCCGCGAGTTTTTTCGGGCGATACCCTAAATCATTCGAGGCACAGGAAGGCGGCAAAGGAGTGACTCGCCAGGCGCGTAAAAAAGTACGTGACTGGGGTCAACGTGTGCAGCCAACGCACCTGTAACTTGAAGTATGACGGGAAATTTTTAACCCGGCTTAAATGCCTACGTGATAAATACGGAACCGAGAATCTGATGAGTGACTATAAATCAACCCTGAATTTGCCGGAAACAGGGTTCCCGATGCGCGGCGATCTCGCTAAGCGTGAACCGGGAATGCTGGCGCGTTGGACCGATGATGACCTGTACGGCATCATTCGTGCAGCCAAAAAAGGCAAAAAGACCTTCATTCTGCATGATGGCCCTCCATATGCGAATGGCAGCATTCATATTGGTCACTCTGTAAACAAGATTCTGAAAGACATTATCGTTAAGTCCAAAGGACTCGCGGGATATGACTCGCCTTACGTTCCGGGCTGGGACTGCCATGGTCTGCCAATCGAGCTGAAAGTCGAACAAGAGTTTGGCAAGCCGGGCGAGAAATTCACCGCCGCTGAATTCCGCGCGAAATGCCGCGAATACGCCGCGACTCAGGTTGATGGCCAGCGTAAAGACTTTATCCGGCTGGGCGTACTGGGCGACTGGTCACACCCTTATCTGACGATGGACTTCAAAACGGAAGCCAATATCATCCGCGCGCTGGGCAAAATCATCGGTAACGGTCACCTGCATAAAGGCGCGAAGCCGGTGCACTGGTGCGTGGACTGCCGTTCTGCGCTGGCAGAAGCGGAAGTTGAGTATTACGACAAAACCTCCCCGTCTATCGACGTAGCGTTCCAGGCGGTCGATCAGGATGCGGTAAAAGCGAAATTTGGCGCATCGTCGGTCAATGGCCCGGTATCTCTGGTGATCTGGACCACCACCCCGTGGACGCTGCCAGCCAACCGCGCGATTTCTCTGTCCGGCGAGTTCGAGTACGCGCTGGTACAGGTTGACGGTCAGGCGGTTATTCTGGCGAAAGATCTGCTGGAAAGCGTCCTGAAACGCGCAAACATCAGCGAATACACGGTTCTGGGCACGGTGAAAGGCGACGCGCTGGAGTTGATGCGCTTTAAACACCCGTTCCTCGACTTCGATGTGCCGGTAATCCTCGGCGACCACGTAACGCTGGAAGCGGGTACCGGTGCGGTACACACTGCCGGTGGTCACGGTCCTGACGACTACAACATCAGCCTGAAATACGGGCTGGAAATTGCTAACCCGGTAGGCCCGGACGGCGCTTACCTGCCTGGCACCTGGCCGGCGCTGGACGGTATTAACGTCTTCAAAGCCAACGACATCATCGTTGACATGCTGCGTGAGCGCGGTGCGCTGCTGCACGTTGAAAAAATGCAGCACAGCTATCCGTGCTGCTGGCGTCATAAGACCCCAATCATCTTCCGCGCTACCCCGCAGTGGTTCGTCAGCATGGATCAAAAAGGCCTGCGCGAGCAGTCCCTGAAAGAGATCAAAGGCGTGCAGTGGATCCCGGACTGGGGCCAGGCGCGTATCGAATCCATGGTTGCCAACCGTCCTGACTGGTGTATCTCCCGTCAGCGTACCTGGGGCGTACCGATGTCTCTGTTCGTGCATAAAGAGACGCAGGAGCTGCATCCGAATACCCTCGAACTGATGGAAGAGGTGGCCAAACGCGTAGAAGTGGATGGCATTCAGGCGTGGTGGGATCTCGACTCCCGCGACATCCTGGGCGCTGATGCTGACAACTACGAGAAAGTGCCAGATACCCTGGACGTGTGGTTCGACTCCGGTTCTACCCACTCCTCAGTGGTTGACGTGCGTCCTGAGTTTGCCGGCCACGCGGCCGACATGTACCTGGAAGGCTCTGACCAGCACCGTGGCTGGTTCATGTCATCGCTGATGATCTCCACCGCCATGAAAGGCAAAGCGCCGTATCGTCAGGTACTGACCCACGGTTTCACCGTTGATGGTCAGGGGCGCAAAATGTCCAAATCCATCGGCAACACCGTTTCGCCGCAGGATGTGATGAACAAGCTGGGCGCGGATATTCTGCGTCTGTGGGTGGCCTCTACCGATTACACCGGTGAAATGGCGGTTTCCGACGAGATCCTGAAACGCGCTGCCGACAGCTATCGTCGTATTCGTAACACCGCGCGCTTCCTGCTGGCAAACCTGAACGGTTTTGATCCGGCAACAGATATGGTGAAACCGGAAGAGATGGTCGTGCTGGACCGCTGGGCGGTAGGCTGCGCGAAAGCGGCACAGGAAGATATCGTTAACGCATACGAATCTTACGATTTCCATGAAGTGGTGCAGCGTCTGATGCGTTTCTGCTCCATTGAGATGGGGTCGTTCTACCTCGACATCATCAAAGATCGCCAGTACACCGCGAAGGCCGACAGCGTGGCCCGTCGCAGCTGCCAGACAGCCCTCTACCATATTGCGGAAGCGCTGGTACGCTGGATGGCCCCAATCATGTCCTTCACCGCGGATGAAATCTGGGGCTACCTGCCAGGTGAGCGTGAGAAGTATGTCTTCACCGGCGAGTGGTATGAAGGTCTGTTCGACCTCTCCAGTACGGAAGCGATGAACGATGCCTTCTGGGACGCGCTGCTGAAAGTGCGTGGCGAAGTGAACAAAGTCATCGAGCAGGCGCGTGCGGACAAGAAAGTCGGCGGTTCTCTGGAAGCGGCAGTAACCCTGTACGCGGAACCTGAACTGGCGGCAAAACTGACGGCGCTGGGCGATGAATTACGATTTGTCCTGTTGACCTCTGGTGCGAAAGTTGCGGATTATGCGCAGGCTTCTGCGGATGCCCAGCAGAGCGAACTGCTCAAGGGGCTGAAAGTCGCACTGAGCAAAGCCGAAGGTGAGAAGTGTCCGCGCTGCTGGCACTACACCACCGATGTCGGCCAGGTGGCGGAACACGCAGAGATCTGCGGACGCTGTGTCAGCAACGTCGCCGGTGATGGCGAAAAACGTAAGTTTGCCTGATGAGTAAATCTCTCTGTTCAACAGGACTGCGCTGGCTGTGGCTGGTTGTGGTGGTGCTGATTATTGATCTGGGCAGCAAGTACCTGATCCTCCAGAACTTTGCTCTGGGGGAGACGGTGTCGCTGTTCCCGTCACTCAATCTGCATTACGCGCGCAACTACGGCGCGGCGTTTAGTTTCCTTGCTGACAGCGGTGGCTGGCAGCGCTGGTTCTTTGCGGGTATCGCGATCGGTATCTGCGTGGTGCTCGTGCTGCTGATGTACCGTTCGAAGGCCACGCAAAAGCTCAATAACATTGCTTATGCGCTGATTATTGGTGGCGCGCTGGGGAATCTGTTTGACCGTCTGTGGCACGGCTTTGTGGTCGATATGATCGACTTCTACGTCGGTGACTGGCATTTCGCCACCTTCAACCTCGCCGACAGCGCTATCTGTATCGGTGCAGCGCTGATTGTGCTGGAAGGCTTTTTACCAAACGCACAAGCGAAAAAGCAGGCGTAATCTTGACCGCCCGGCGAGCCTCTGCTGCCGGGTAAAACTACCGGACGATTTGCATGTCGAAATCCATACAGAGCAATAGCGCAGTACTGGTTCATTTCACGTTGAAACTTGACGACGGCTCCACGGCGGAATCTACCCGCAACAACGGCAAACCGGCTCTGTTTCGTCTTGGCGATACCTCCCTGTCTGAAGGTCTTGAGCAGCAGCTCCTGGGACTGAAAGAGGGCGACAAGAAAGCCTTCGCGCTGGAGCCGGATGCCGCGTTTGGCGTACCGAGCCCGGACCTGATCCAGTATTTCTCGCGTCGTGAGTTTATGGACGCGGGCGAGCCGGAAACAGGAGCGATTATGCTCTTTACCGCTATGGATGGCAGCGAAATGCCTGGCGTGATCCGCGAAATCAACGGTGATTCTATCACCGTCGACTTTAACCATCCGCTTGCCGGGCGTACCGTCCATTTTGATATTGAAGTGCTGGAGATTGACCCGGCACTGGAGGCCGTGAATGCAGATCCTGTTGGCTAACCCGCGCGGTTTTTGCGCCGGAGTAGACCGCGCTATCAGCATTGTTGAAAACGCGCTGGAAATTTATGGCGCGCCAATTTATGTCCGCCATGAAGTGGTGCACAACCGCTATGTGGTCGACAGCCTGCGCGAGCGCGGGGCGATATTTATCGAGCAGATCGACGAAGTGCCGGACGGCGCTATCCTGATCTTCTCTGCGCACGGCGTCTCTCAGGCAGTACGTAACGAGGCGAAAAGCCGCGATCTGACCGTCTTTGATGCCACCTGTCCGCTGGTTACTAAGGTGCATATGGAAGTCGCGCGCGCCAGTCGCCGCGGTGAAGAGTCGATCCTGATTGGCCATGCGGGTCACCCGGAAGTTGAAGGCACCATGGGCCAGTACAGCAACCCGGAAGGGGGCATGTATCTGGTCGAATCGCCGGAAGATGTCTTTACGCTGAACGTGAAAAACGAAGCCCGTCTGTCGTTTATGACCCAGACGACGCTCTCCGTAGACGACACCTCTGATGTGATTGACGCCCTGCGTCAGCGTTTCCCGAAAATTGTCGGGCCGCGTAAAGATGACATCTGTTACGCCACCACTAACCGTCAGGAAGCGGTGCGTGCGCTGGCGGAACAGGCGGATGTGGTGCTGGTGGTCGGCTCTAAAAACTCCTCTAACTCTAACCGTCTGGCGGAACTGGCGCAGCGGATGGGGAAAGCGGCATTCCTGATTGATGATGCAACGGATATTCAGGAAGCGTGGGTTAAAAACGCGAGCTGTGTTGGCGTGACAGCGGGGGCTTCCGCACCGGATATTCTGGTGCAGAACGTCATTGCGCGTCTGCAGGAGCTGGGCGGCGGCGAGGCAATACCGCTGGAAGGACGTGAAGAAAACATCGTCTTCGAAGTGCCGAAAGAGTTGCGTATCGACGCCCGTGAAGTTGAGTAATCCCTGTTCTGATGAAAGGCCAGCACCTTCTGTGCTGGCCTTTTTTTTAACCACAACGTTATCGCGACGACAAAATCATGTCTTTTACTGATATCTATGCCGCTTTCACGTTAAATTCTAATTATCGGCGTTTTCAGGTGGCAGGCTCGACACGGGCTGGTTAATCTGAAAACGGTTTACATCATTTTAACGTAAGAGAATAACTATGCATGATGCACAGGTCCGTGTCGCCATTGCGGGCGCGGGTGGACGTATGGGCCGCCAGCTGATTCAGGCGGCACTACAGATGGATGGCGTGGCACTTGGTGCGGCGCTGGAGCGTGAAGGTTCATCGCTTCTGGGCGCCGATGCAGGTGAACTGGCAGGGGCCGGGAAAAGCGGCGTCATCGTGCAGAGCAGCCTGAACGCGGTAAAAGATGACTTTGACGTATTGATCGATTTTACGCGTCCGGAAGGGACGCTGAATCATCTGGCTTTTTGTCGTCAGCACGGTAAAGGCATGGTGATTGGTACCACCGGTTTCGATGACGCGGGCAAGCAGGCAATTAAAGACGCCTCAAAAGACATTGCAATCGTCTTTGCCGCGAACTTCAGCGTCGGCGTCAACGTCATGCTGAAGCTGCTGGAGAAAGCGGCGAAGGTGATGGGCGACTATACCGACATTGAGATCGTAGAGGCTCACCATCGCTATAAAGTTGACGCACCTTCCGGCACGGCGCTGGCGATGGGCGAAGCGATTGCCCACGCACTGGATAAAGATTTGAAAGACTGCGCGGTCTATACCCGCGAAGGGCATACCGGTGAGCGCGTTCCAGGAACGATTGGTTTTGCCACCGTCCGTGCGGGCGACATCGTCGGCGAACATACGGCGATGTTTGCCGATATTGGCGAACGTGTAGAAATTACGCATAAAGCATCCAGCCGCATGACATTCGCTAATGGTGCCGTGCGTTCGGCATTGTGGCTAAAAGGCAAAGAGAATGGTCTTTTTGATATGCGAGATGTGCTCGATCTCAACAATTTGTAAGTTTTATTACCCATCGTGATGTGGTTATTGCAGTCGTAATTACTTGATTGCATAGGGCAATATTTTATTGCCCTTTTATTTTATCCTATCTGTTCTTTTTCATGGTTCAAATCGTTAAAAAAACAAATCTTCCCTTCATTTTTAGTTGCTAAATTGTAAATTTTGACCATTTGGTCCACTTTTTTCGGTCGCGTCGGGCTATTGAACATTAAACGTTGCGCGCAAGCGTTTTCTGGCGTGATTTACCTGATCTTTTTATCCGTTAAATCGCATTATTCACGTCAGTCAGGCAAAACAATAAATAAAATATCCGTTTTAAGTTGACTTTTAGCCTCTGAATATCCAGAATGCCGCCGTTTGCCAAAAATCCGCTGGCAACACATTTGCATTGATTTATGACAAGGTTGTGAATTAATATGCAAATAAAGTGAGTGAATATTCTCTGGAGGGTGTTTTGATTAAGTCAGCGCTATTGGTTCTGGAAGACGGAACCCAGTTTATCGGTCGGGCCATAGGGGCAACGGGTTCGGCGGTTGGGGAAGTCGTTTTCAATACTTCAATGACCGGTTATCAAGAAATCCTCACTGATCCTTCCTATTCTCGCCAAATCGTTACTCTTACTTATCCCCATATCGGCAATGTCGGCACCAATGCGGCTGACGAAGAATCTTCTCAGGTTCATGCGCAAGGCCTGGTCATCCGCGACCTGCCGCTGATTGCGAGCAACTTCCGCAATACCGAAGACCTCTCCTCCTGGTTGAAACGTCATAACATCGTGGCGATTGCTGATATCGATACCCGTAAGCTGACGCGTCTGCTGCGTGAGAAAGGGGCACAGAACGGCTGCATCATCGCTGGCGATAACCTGGATGCTCAGCTGGCGCTTGAAAAAGCGCAGGCTTTCCCGGGGCTGAACGGGATGGATCTGGCGAAAGAAGTGACCACGGCAGAAGCCTACAGCTGGACACAGGGCAGCTGGACACTGGCGGGCGACCTGCCGGAAGCGAAAAAAGAGAGCGAACTGCCGTTCCACGTGGTGGCTTACGACTTTGGCGCCAAACGCAATATCCTGCGTATGCTGGTTGACCGCGGCTGCCGTCTGACGGTAGTACCGGCGAAGACCTCTGCAGAAGAGGTGCTGAAGATGAACCCGGACGGCATCTTCCTCTCCAACGGTCCTGGTGACCCGGCGCCGTGCGATTACGCCATCGACGCCATCCGCTCTTTCCTCGAAACGGATATCCCGGTATTCGGTATCTGCCTGGGCCATCAGCTGCTGGCGCTGGCGAGCGGTGCCAACACCATGAAGATGAAGTTTGGTCATCACGGCGGCAACCATCCGGTGAAAGATATCGATAACAATACCGTGATGATTACTGCGCAGAACCACGGCTTCGCGGTGGATGAGGCCTCAATGCCTGCTAACCTGCGTGTGACGCACAAATCGCTGTTTGATGGCACCCTGCAGGGCATCCATCGCACCGATAAGCCCGCGTTCAGTTTCCAGGGCCACCCGGAAGCCAGCCCGGGCCCACACGACGCTGCACCGCTGTTCGATCACTTTATCGAACTTATCGAGCAATACCGTAAGACCGCTAAATAATCAGGAGCCGAGAAGACAATGCCAAAACGTACAGACATAAAAAGCATCCTGATCCTTGGCGCTGGCCCGATTGTTATCGGTCAGGCCTGTGAATTTGACTACTCCGGCGCGCAGGCGTGTAAAGCCCTGCGTGAAGAGGGGTACCGCGTCATCCTGGTGAACTCCAACCCGGCGACCATCATGACGGACCCGGAAATGGCCGATGCCACTTACATCGAGCCGATCCACTGGGAAGTGGTACGTAAAATCATTGAAAAAGAGCGTCCGGACGCGGTTCTGCCGACGATGGGTGGCCAGACGGCGCTGAACTGCGCGCTGGAGCTGGAGCGTCAGGGCGTGCTGGAAGAGTTTGGCGTGACCATGATTGGCGCGACCGCCGACGCGATCGATAAAGCTGAAGACCGTCGTCGCTTCGACGTGGCGATGAAGAAAATCGGCCTTGATACCGCGCGCTCGGGTATTGCACATAACATGGAAGAAGCGCTGGCCGTTGCGGCTGACGTCGGCTATCCATGCATCATTCGTCCGTCCTTCACCATGGGCGGTACGGGCGGCGGCATCGCCTACAACCGTGAAGAGTTCGAAGAGATTTGCGAACGCGGTCTGGATCTCTCCCCAACCAAAGAGCTGCTGATTGATGAGTCGCTGATTGGCTGGAAAGAGTACGAAATGGAAGTGGTGCGGGATAAAAACGACAACTGCATCATCGTCTGCTCTATCGAGAACTTCGACGCGATGGGCATCCACACCGGCGACTCCATCACCGTTGCGCCCGCCCAGACGCTGACCGATAAAGAGTACCAAATCATGCGTAACGCCTCGATGGCGGTACTGCGTGAAATCGGCGTGGAAACCGGCGGCTCGAACGTCCAGTTCTCGGTGAACCCGAAAACCGGCCGCCTGATTGTGATTGAAATGAACCCGCGCGTATCCCGCTCCTCCGCGCTGGCCTCGAAAGCCACCGGCTTCCCGATTGCGAAAGTTGCGGCGAAACTGGCGGTCGGTTACACCCTCGACGAGCTGATGAACGACATCACCGGTGGCCGCACGCCGGCCTCCTTCGAGCCGTCTATCGACTATGTTGTGACCAAGATCCCTCGCTTCAACTTTGAAAAATTCGCAGGCGCGAACGACCGTCTGACCACCCAGATGAAATCCGTTGGTGAAGTGATGGCGATTGGCCGCACGCAGCAGGAGTCCCTGCAGAAGGCGCTGCGTGGTCTGGAAGTGGGCGCGACCGGTTTTGACCCGAAAGTGAGCCTGGACGACCCGGAAGCGCTGACCAAAATCCGCCGCGAACTGAAAGACGCTGGCGCAGAGCGTATCTGGTACATCGCCGATGCCTTCCGTGCCGGCCTCTCCGTCGACGGCGTATTCAACCTGACCAACATCGACCGCTGGGTCCTGGTTCAGATTGAAGAGCTGGTGCGTCTGGAAGAGAAAGTAGCCGACCTGGGCATCAACGGGCTGGATGCTGATTTCCTGCGCGTGCTGAAGCGTAAAGGCTTTGCCGATGCGCGTCTGGCCAGACTTGCCGGGGTGCGCGAAGCGGAAATCCGCAAGCTGCGCGACCAGTATGACCTGCATCCGGTTTACAAGCGCGTCGATACCTGCGCGGCTGAGTTTGCGACCGATACCGCCTACATGTACTCCACCTATGAAGAAGAGTGCGAGGCGAACCCATCCGTTGACCGTGACAAAATTATGGTGCTGGGCGGCGGTCCAAACCGTATCGGCCAGGGCATTGAGTTTGACTACTGCTGTGTACACGCGTCGCTGGCGCTGCGTGAAGATGGTTACGAGACCATCATGGTCAACTGTAACCCGGAAACAGTGTCTACCGACTACGACACCTCTGACCGCCTGTACTTCGAGCCAGTCACGCTGGAAGATGTGCTGGAAATCGTGCGTATCGAGAAGCCAAAAGGCGTCATCGTGCAGTACGGCGGGCAGACGCCGCTGAAGCTGGCGCGTGCGCTGGAAGCGGCTGGCGTACCGGTGATTGGTACCAGCCCGGATGCCATTGACCGTGCTGAAGACCGTGAACGTTTCCAGCAGGCGGTTGACCGTCTGAAGCTGAAGCAGCCGGCGAACGCCACCGTAACGGCGATTGAACAGGCGGTTGAGAAGGCGAAAGAGATTGGTTACCCGCTGGTGGTGCGTCCTTCCTACGTACTGGGCGGCCGCGCGATGGAAATCGTTTACGATGAGGCTGACCTGCGTCGCTACTTCCAGACCGCCGTCAGCGTGTCTAACGATGCACCGGTTCTGCTCGACCGCTTCCTCGATGACGCGGTAGAAGTTGATGTTGATGCCATCTGCGACGGCGAAAGGGTGCTGATTGGCGGCATTATGGAGCACATCGAGCAGGCGGGCGTTCACTCCGGTGACTCTGCATGTTCTCTGCCGGCTTACACCCTGAGCCAGGAAATTCAGGACCTGATGCGTCAGCAGGTGCAGAAACTGGCCTTTGAGCTGCAGGTGCGCGGCCTGATGAACGTCCAGTTTGCGGTGAAAGATAACGAAGTCTACCTGATTGAAGTGAACCCGCGTGCGGCGCGTACCGTTCCGTTTGTCTCAAAAGCGACCGGTATTCCGCTGGCGAAAGTGGCCGCGCGGGTGATGGCCGGCCAGACGCTGGCTCAACAGGGCGTGACCAAAGAAGTTATCCCGCCTTACTACTCGGTGAAAGAAGTGGTGCTGCCGTTCAACAAATTCCCGGGCGTTGACCCACTGTTAGGGCCTGAAATGCGCTCTACCGGGGAAGTGATGGGGGTTGGTCGTACCTTCGCAGAGGCGTTCGCCAAGGCTCAGCTCGGCAGTAACTCGACGATGAAGAAATCGGGTCGTGCGCTGCTCTCCGTTCGCGAAGGCGATAAAGAGCGGGTGGTTGACCTGGCCGCCAAGCTGCTGAAACAGGGCTTTGAGCTGGATGCGACCCACGGTACGGCGATTGTGCTGGGTGAAGCTGGCATCAATCCACGTCTGGTGAACAAGGTGCATGAAGGTCGTCCGCACATTCAGGATCGTATCAAGAATGGCGAATATACCTACATCATCAACACCACTGCAGGTCGTCAGGCGATTGAAGACTCCAAGCTGATTCGCCGCAGCGCGCTGCAGTACAAAGTGCATTATGACACCACCCTGAACGGCGGTTTTGCAACAGCGATGGCGCTGAACGCAGACGCCACCGAGAAGGTGATTTCGGTGCAGGAAATGCACGCGCAGATTAATAAGTAAGTCAACATGCCCGGTGGCTGTCGGTTGCCGGGCATTATCCCCTCACTTCAGAACCTTCTGGTTTTCCATACCCTTTCAGTCAGTTAGCCTAAAATTGTTAGGTCGATAACTAAATTCAACTGAAAAGCAGGGGAAACACCATGCGAAATAAACTTTTTATCACCTCAGTTCTGGCTGCAACTGCACTGTTTACCGTCGCGGGTTGCTCATCGAATCAGGCGGTCAAAACCACAGACGGCAGAACCATTGTGACGGATGGCAAACCTCAGGTGGATGACGACACCGGGCTGGTATCGTATAAAAATGCCGAAACGGGTAAAACAGAACAGATCAACCGCGACCAGGTGAAGTCGATGGGTGAGCTGGATAACTGATTCAGTACTCTGCGCAAAGCCGGTCAATAATATTCACTATTAGCCTGCTGAATTACTGTCTACACTCATTTGTTAAAAGAGTGCAGTAAAACAACAGGCTAAGTCATGATTTTAATTATTTATGCCCATCCCTATCCGCACCATTCTCATGCGAATAAGCGGATGCTGGAGCAGGCAAGGACGCTTGAGGGCGTTGAAATCCGCTCTCTCTATCAACTCTACCCCGATTTTAATATCGATATCGCCGCCGAACAGGCGGCGCTTTCGTGTGCCGACCTGATTATCTGGCAGCATCCGATGCAGTGGTACAGCACGCCGCCGCTGCTCAAGCTGTGGATCGATAAAGTCTTCTCTCACGGCTGGGCCTACGGGCACAACGGCAATGCCCTGAAGGGGAAAAGCCTGATGTGGGCGGTGACCACCGGCGGCGGCGAGCACCATTTTGATATTGGCACTTTCCCGGGATTCGGGGTGCTGGCGCAGCCGCTGCAGGCGACCGCTCTCTATTGCGGGCTGACCTGGCTGCCGCCGTTTGCCATGCACTGCACGTTCGTTTGTGACGACGAAACGCTGCAGGCGCAGGCGCGTCACTACAAACAACGCTTGCTTGAGTGGCAGGAGGCACACCATGGATAGCCATACGCTGATCCAGGCGCTGATTTATCTCGGCGCAGCGGCATTGATCGTGCCGGTGGCAGTCCGGCTGGGGCTGGGTTCCGTGCTGGGTTACCTGATTGCGGGCTGCGTCATCGGGCCGTGGGGGTTTCGTCTGGTGACCGACGCCGAATCAATCTTACATTTTGCGGAGATAGGCGTGGTGCTGATGCTGTTTGTGATCGGTCTTGAGCTCGATCCGCAGCGCCTGTGGAAGCTGCGGGTGTCGGTGTTTGGCGGCGGTGCGCTGCAGATGGCAGCCTGCGGTCTGCTGCTGGGCGGGTTCTGTTTTTTGCAGGGCATGAACTGGAAAGTGGCGGCGCTTATCGGCATGACGCTGGCGCTCTCTTCTACGGCAATTGCCATGCAGGCGATGAACGAACGTAACCTGACGGTTTCCCAAATGGGGCGCAGCGCCTTCTCGGTGCTGCTGTTCCAGGATATCGCGGCGATCCCGCTGGTGGCGATGATCCCGCTGCTGGCGGCGAGTGGCTCCGCAACGACGTTGGGCGCATTTGCGCTCTCGGCACTGAAAGTGGTGGCGGCGCTGGCGCTGGTCGTCCTGCTGGGGCGCTATCTTACCCGCCCGTTACTGCGGTTTGTTGCGCGCTCGGGCCTGCGGGAAGTCTTTAGTGCCGTGGCCCTGTTTCTGGTCTTTGGCTTTGGTTTGCTGCTGGAAGAGGCCGGGCTGTCGATGGCGATGGGGGCATTTCTGGCCGGGGTATTGCTGGCGAGTTCGGAGTACCGTCATGCGCTTGAGAGCGATATTGAACCGTTCAAAGGGTTACTGCTGGGGCTTTTTTTCATTGGCGTAGGCATGTCTGTCGACTTCGGTACGCTGGTGACACACCCGGTGCGGATAGCGATCCTGCTGGTCGGTTTCCTGGCAATCAAAATGGCCATGCTGTGGTTAATTGCCCGTCCGCTAAACGTTCCCGGCCAGCAGTGTCGGTGGTTCGCGGTGCTGCTGGGGCAGGGAAGTGAGTTCGCCTTTGTGGTGTTTGGCGCCGCGCAGATGGCCCGCGTACTGGAGCCGGAATGGGCCAAGGCATTGACGCTGGCGGTGGCGCTGTCGATGGCGGCGACGCCGATTTTGCTGGTCGTGCTGGGGCGTCTGGAAAAATCAGCCAGCGAGCAGGAGCGTGAAGCGGATGAGATTGATGAGGAGCAGCCGCGGGTCATTATCGCCGGGTTTGGTCGTTTCGGGCAGATCACCGGGCGTTTGCTGCTGTCGAGTGGGGTAAAAATGGTCATCCTCGATCATGACCCCGACCATGTCGATACCCTGCGAAAATTCGATATGAAAGTTTTCTACGGTGATGCGACGCGCGTCGATCTGCTGGAGTCGGCGGGTGCGGAGAGGGCCGAGGTGCTGATTAATGCCATCGACGATCCGCAAACCAGCCTGCAGATGGTGGAGATGGTCAAAGAGCATTTCCCGCATCTGACGATTATTGCCCGTGCGCGCGATGTGGATCACTACATCCAGCTGCGTCAGGCAGGCGTTGAAGCCCCCGAGCGTGAAACCTTTGAGGGGGCGTTGAAGTCTGGCCGGGTCGCGCTGGAAAGTCTTGGGCTGGGGGCGTATGAAGCGCGCGAGCGCGCAGATCTGTTCCGTCGCTTCAACGCCGGGATGGTCGAGGAGATGGCCGCGATGGCGGGCAGTTCGGCATCTGAACGTGCGGCGGTGTTTAAACGCACCAGCACCATGCTGACGGAAATCATTAATGAGGATCGCAGCCATCTGTCGCTCGTCCAGCGTCACGGCTGGCAGGGCACGGAAGAGGGCAAGCATACCGGGGACCCTGAGGACCAGCCGGAGAGTAAACCGTCTGCGTGAAGTGGAGTTGCCAGCAATATTAAAAAATTTCTGTTTCTTTACCCTGCCGCCAGTCGACGAAAGATTAAGCTTTCCGTATAGTGGCGGCAATTTTTTGCATCCGGGAAATTTTCAATGATCAGTCTGATTG
>JAFACP010000226.1 GCA_023425455.1 Pseudomonadota bacterium
CCAGCATCAGCTCAGACACGGTGCTGATACCCGGGATCAGGGGAATAGTGCCTTCGGTTGCCGCTTTCAGCAGGGGTTCGGTCAGACCAGGGCTGATTGCGAACTGCGCACCGGCTTCGGTCACTTCAGCCAGCTGCTGAGCATTCAGCACGGTACCCGCGCCGATGATGGCGTCCGGGACCTCTTTCGCGATAGCGCGGATCGCGTCCATCGCACACGCGGTACGCAGGGTCACTTCCAGAACACGTACGCCACCCGCAACCAGCGCTTTCGCCATAGGTACGGCGTGCTCCAGTTTGTTCACCACGATAACCGGCACGACAGGGCCAGTGGTCAGGATTGCTTCTGCACTTGTTTTCCAGTTTTTCATCAGAGTTTTCTCTCGCCAGATCGTTAAAATCAAGTCGTCTTAAAACGTAATACAGGTTGCGCCCTGCTCCGCACCGGAGAGTTTCTCACGCAGCGCACTGAACATTTCGCGCCCGGTGCCCACGCGCGATGCGCTCAGGTCAGGAATATGCGGCTTACGGGCAGCCAGCTCGGTTTCATCGACCAGCAGGGTTAACTCACCTGTCTGGCCATTAACGCGGATCATGTCGCCGTCACGGACTTTAGCCAGCAAACCACCATCGTAAGCTTCCGGCGTGACATGAATGGCTGACGGCACTTTCCCCGATGCGCCGGAGAGGCGTCCATCGGTCACCAGCGCAATTTTGAAACGGCGGTCCAATAATACACCAAGTGGCGGCATAAGTTTATGTAATTCTGGCATCCCGTTCGCTTTTGGTCCCTGATGGCGAACAACAACCACACAATCCTTGTCGAGAAGCCCGGCGTCAAAGGCTGGCAGGACATCGTGCTGGCTTTCAAACACCACCGCAGGTGCCTCAATCACCTGATTCTCTTCCGGCACGGCGGAGGTTTTCATCACCGCCCGACCGAGGTTGCCGCTTAACACTTTCGTGCCACCATGACGGGAGAACGGCTGTTCGATAGCGGCGATGACCTGGCTATCCAGCGACGCTTTTGCCCCGTCGCGCCAGTCCAGCTCGCCGTCATTCAGCCACGGCTCGAGGGTGTAACGCTGCAGACCGAAGCCCGCCACCGTGTTCACATCCTCATGCAACAAACCGCCTTTCAGCAGTTCGCGTACCAGCACCGGCACGCCGCCCGCGGCCTGGAAATGGTTAATGTCTGCCGGACCGTTAGGATAGAGGCGCGCCATCAGCGGCACCACGGCGGAGATGTCAGAGAAGTCATCCCAGTTAATCAAAATGCCTGCCGCACGCGCCATCGCCACAAGGTGCATCGTGTGGTTGGTTGACCCGCCGGTCGCCAGCAGAGCGACAATACCGTTGACGATCACTTTTTCATCAACCATTTTGCCGAGCGGCATCCACTCATTACCATTCCCGGTAAGGCGCGTGACCTGGCGTGCGGCGGCTTCGGTGAGGGCTTTGCGCAGCGGGGCGTCCGGGTGTACGAAGGAGGAGCCTGGCAGCTGCATCCCCATGAACTCCACCACCATCTGGTTGGTATTGGCCGTCCCGTAGAAGGTACAGGTGCCCGGAGCATGGTACGAGGCGGCTTCGGATTCGAGCAGCGCCATGCGGTCGACTTTGCCTTCGGCGTACAGCTGGCGGATGCGAACCTTCTCTTTATTCGCGAGGCCACTGGCCATCGGCCCGGACGGAACGAAAATTGATGGCAGATGGCCGAACGACAGCGCGGCCATCGCCAGACCCGGGACAATTTTGTCGCAAACGCCGAGGTAGAGCGCGCCATCAAACATGTTATGGGACAGGCCAACCGCCGCAGACATCGCAATCACTTCACGGCTGAGCAGCGAAAGCTCCATACCATCCTGACCCTGCGTCACCCCGTCGCACATGGCGGGAACGCCCCCTGCCACCTGACCCACCGCATTCACGCTGTGCAGCGCTTTACGGATGATATCCGGGTAAACCTCATACGGCTGGTGCGCTGAGAGCATATCGTTATAGGAGGTAATGATGGCGATATTGTTACGCAGCATGCTTTTCAGCGAGGCCTTATCATCCGGCTGGCAGGCGGCAAAACCGTGTGCCAGGTTGCCACAGGCCAGCTGTGAACGATGCACGGTGTCACTTTTCGCCTGCTCAATACGAGCGAGGTAGGCAGAGCGGGTCTCTTTCGAGCGCGCAATAATGCGCTGTGTTACGCGTAACAATGTCGGATTCATAAAAGCTCCTCAAATTTATCTGTCCGTGCTCGGGAGTTTACAACGTATCTGGCGGTTGTTAACAACGCTGAAACGCTTGCTGTCCGGAGCTCAGGGGCAAAATCGCTTCCGGCAGTGTAATAAAAAAAGCTCCGCGGGTGAATCCACACGGAGCTTAAAAGATTAAAAATTATGCCACTTGCTGTGTTAGATCATGTTACCGGTAAAATAACACGTTCGGGTCAGCAGGCGTTGTTACTCAAACTCGTTCCAGGAGCGGCCATCGCGGGTGATCATCGCCACCGACGCCACAGGGCCCCAGGTCCCGGCCTGATACGGTTTTGGCGCGTCCTGATCGGCCGCCCAGGCCTCGGTAATCGAGTCTACCCATTTCCACGCCTCTTCCACTTCATCACGGCGAACGAACAGCGCCTGAATGCCGCGCATGGTTTCCAGCAGAAGACGCTCGTAGGCATCCGCCAGGTGTGTTTCGTTGAAGGTTTCGGAGTAGCTCAGATCCAGCTTGGTGGTCTGCAGGTTGTGTTTATGATCAAGACCCGGCACTTTGTTGAGGATCTGGATATCAACCCCTTCGTCCGGCTGCAGACGGATGGTCAGTTTGTTCTGCGGCAGCTCCTGCCAGGACTCTTTAAACAGGTTCAGCTCAGGGTTTTTAAAGTACACCACCACTTCGGAACATTTGGTCGGCAGACGTTTACCGGTACGCAGGTAGAACGGTACGCCAGCCCAGCGCCAGTTGTCGATATCCACGCGGATAGCCACGAAGGTCTCGGTATTGCTGGACTTATTCGCCCCCTCTTCTTCCAGATAGCCTGGGACTTTTTTGCCCTGCGCAAACCCGGCGGTGTACTGACCACGCACGGTTTTCTCACGCACGTTTGAGCGATCGATACGACGCAGGGATTTCAACACCTTCACTTTTTCATCACGGATGCTGTCTGCGGTCAGATCCGACGGCGGAGACATGGCAATCATGCACAGAATTTGCAGCAGGTGGTTCTGGATCATGTCGCGCATTTGACCCGCCTGGTCAAAGTAACCCCAGCGCCCTTCAATCCCCACCTCTTCCGCAACGGTGATTTCCACATGATCGATGGTGCGGTTATCCCAGTTATTCACAAACAGGGAGTTGGCAAAACGCAGCGCCAGCAGGTTGAGGACCGTCTCTTTGCCGAGATAGTGGTCGATACGGTACACCTGACACTCTTCGAAGTATTCACCAACCTGATCGTTAATCTCGCGGGAGGTGGAGAGTGAGGTGCCGAGCGGTTTTTCCATCACCACACGCGCAGGTTTGGCGTTCAACTTTGCTTCGCCCAGGCCTTTACAGATGGCGCCGAAGGTGCTTGGCGGCATCGCAAAATAGTTAATGGTGACCCGGTTTTTTTGATCCAGCATTTTGCCGAGACGGGTAAAGGCGCTTACGTCGTTAACGTCCAGGTTACAGAAATCAAGACGTCCGCTCAGGGTATCCCACAGGCTTTCATCGATTTTCTCTTTCATGAACGTTTCGAGCGCTTCGCGCACGACGGCGGTATAAGCGTCTTTATCCCACTCTGCGCGGCCGACACCCAGGATCCGGGTATCCGGATGCAGCTGGCCCGCTTTTTCCAGTTGATACAGGGAAGGCAGCAATTTTCGGCGTGCAAGATCGCCTTTCGCGCCGAAAATGACCAGGTCACATGCCTGGGCTGTTTGCGTTACCGCCATGTCATTCTCCTCAGTTGGATAACCTGGTACTTCTGCCAGGTATCGTTGTAATTTTATTACAATGCACTGTACTGCTTTTACGTCATTCCCGAAACCATTAGCGCTTAACGTCGCGTGCGATACGGCGATTTTTCGTCAGGTCAGGCGCGAATAAAACGGCTACGGCGTTAAAATCGTCGATTCTTTGTTCTGCCGGACCACGGTAAAACCCGACTCCGATCAAGTAATGAAAAAAAACAACAACATTTCTCGTTGTATATTACCCTTCAGAAAGTGACAGGGGTAATATCGGCTAAATAGAATCATGATTTCATCAATCAATGAAATCGTTTCCATCGTGAGCGCCTTGTTAACAATGAATATGCTGGAAAAAATCCAGTTTCAACTGGAACACCTTAGCAAATCCGAGCGAAAAGTGGCTGAAGTTATTCTCGCCGCACCGGCCCAGGCGATTCATTCAAGCATCGCCGCTCTGGCGCAGGAATCGGGCGTTAGCGAACCGACGGTAAATCGATTCTGCAGAAGCCTTGAAACCCGCGGCTTTCCCGATTTTAAACTGCATCTGGCGCAGAGTCTGGCGAACGGCACCCCCTATGTTAATCGCAATGTGGATGAAGACGACAGCGTTGCTGCCTACACCGCGAAAATATTCGAATCGGCGATGGCCACGCTCGACCACGTTCGCCAGTCGCTGGATATGGGCTCCGTCAATCGTGCGGTCGATTTACTCACCCAGGCGAAAAAGATCGCCTTCTTTGGGCTTGGTTCGTCGGCCGCCGTCGCCCACGATGCAATGAACAAATTTTTCCGTTTTAATGTGCCGGTGATCTACTCGGATGACATTGTCCTGCAACGCATGAGCTGTATGAATTGTAGCGAAGATGATGTCGTGGTACTGATCTCCCACACCGGACGCACCAAAAGCCAGGTGGAGCTGGCTCAACTGGCGCGGGAAAACGACGCGATGGTTATCGCGCTCACTACCGCGGGTACGCCGCTGGCCAGAGAAGCGACGCTTGCCATTACGCTGGATGTCCCTGAAGACACGGATATCTATATGC
>JAFACP010000238.1 GCA_023425455.1 Pseudomonadota bacterium
GGCTTGAGGCGCTGCTGCGCGAGCAGGCTATCCGCGAGTTTGTGCTCTGCGGCTGTGCCACCGACTACTGCGTGGACGCGACCTTTAAAAACGGCGTCAGCCGCGGCTATCATATTACCGTGGCGGAGGATGCACATACCACCGCCGACCGTCCGGCAGCGGTGGCACCCACCCTGATTCACCACTATAACGACGTCTGGCGGAGCTTTACGGCGCCGGCAAACCCGCCCACGGTGAAACGCACCGAAACAATTCTTGAAAACTGGAAAGCGAACTAATAATAAACCCTCGGGTCTGACCTTTTTGCCCGCCGGGCAGCCCGCGGGCATGATTTTCGTGTGGTGATGTGTTGAGCACAGCAACAGCCATAACAACAAGAAGGAAGCATTATGTTTACGTCTTTTTTCCCAAAGCCGGGGCCTTTTTTCCTGTCGGCATTTATTTGGGCACTGATTGCCGTCATTTTCTGGCAGGCGGGCGGCGGCGCATGGCTGACCCACATCACCGGCGCAACCGGTGATGTGCCAATCAGCGCGGCGCGTTTCTGGTCGCTGAGCTATCTGCTGTTTTATGCCTATTACATGGTCTGCGTTGGTCTGTTTGCGCTGTTCTGGTTCTTCTACGCGCCCCATCGCTGGCAGTACTGGTCGATACTGGGGACTTCGCTGATTATCTTCGTCACCTGGTTTTTGGTGGAAGTCGGCGTGGCGGTCAATGCCTGGTATGCACCGTTTTACGATCTGATCCAGACGGCGCTCAGTTCGCCGCACAAGGTCACTATCAACCAGTTCTACCATGAGGTGGGGATTTTCCTCGGCATCGCGCTTATCGCGGTGGTGATCGGGGTGATGAATAATTTCTTTGTCAGCCACTACGTCTTCCGCTGGCGTACGGCGATGAACGAACACTATATGGCGCACTGGCAGCATCTGCGGCATATCGAAGGTGCCGCCCAGCGTGTGCAGGAAGACACCATGCGTTTCGCCTCTACCCTCGAAGATATGGGCGTCAGCTTCATTAACGCCATTATGACGCTGATCGCCTTTCTGCCGGTGCTGGTGGCGCTTTCGGCGCATGTTCCGGACCTGCCGGTTGTCGGCCATTTGCCGTATGGTCTGGTGATCGCCGCGATTGTCTGGTCGCTAATGGGGACGGGGCTGCTGGCGGTGGTCGGTATCAAGCTGCCTGGGCTGGAGTTTAAAAATCAGCGCGTCGAGGCGGCCTACCGTAAAGAGCTGGTCTACGGGGAAGATGATGGCGAACGCGCGTCGCCGCCAACCGTGCGGGAGCTGTTTGGCGCGGTACGTCGCAACTATTTCCGCCTTTACTTCCACTACATGTATTTCAACATCGCCCGCATCCTCTATCTGCAGGTTGATAATGTTTTCGGCCTGTTCCTGCTGTTTCCGTCGATCGTTGCCGGTACGATAACCCTCGGCCTGATGACGCAAATTACTAACGTCTTCGGCCAGGTTCGCGGCTCGTTCCAGTATCTGATCAGCTCGTGGACTACGCTGGTCGAGCTGATGTCCATCTATAAACGTTTACGCAGCTTTGAGCGTGAGCTGGACGACAGGGATCTGCAGGAAGTCACCAATACATTCAGCTAATACAGGGAGTTGCTATGTTGTTTGCCGTTCCACGCGCGTTACCGTTGTCCTTGCTGGCCGTCGTTGTGCTGGCAGGCTGCGCTGATAAAGGGGCCGCACCGCTCAAAAAGGGTGAAAAGCCTGTGGATGTAGCGAGCGTGGTACGGCAAAAAATGCCCGCCAGCGTCCGGGACCGCGACGCATGGGCGGAGGCGTTAGCCAAAACCTTTGCAAGTCAGAACATTGCCCCAACCGAGGAGAATGTCTGCTCGGTGCTGGCGGTTGCGCAGCAGGAGTCGATGTACCAGTCAGACCCGGCGGTTCCCGGGCTGAGTAAGATCGCCTGGAAGGAGATCGACCGCCGCGCCGATGCCCTGCATATCCCGCAGTTTTTGGTGCACACAGCGCTGAAAATCAACTCACCCAACGGTAAAAGCTACAGCGAGCGGCTGGATACGGTGAAGACCGAGAAACAGCTGAGCGCTATTTTTGATGATTTTATCGGTATGGTGCCGATGGGGCAGACCCTGTTCGGCTCGCTGAACCCGGTGCACACCGGTGGGCCGATGCAGGTCAGTATTGCGTTTGCCGAAAAACATACCGACGGCTACCCGTGGAACATCACTGGGACGGTGCGCCAGGAAGTCTTCTCCCTGCGCGGCGGCCTCTGGTTTGGTACCTACCACCTACTGAACTATCCAGTACACTACGGCGAGCCGCTGTACCGCTTTGCGGACTTTAATGCGGGCTGGTATGCCAGTCGAAATGCGGCGTTCCAGTATGCGGTGAGCCGCGCCAGCGGCGTGAAGCTGGCGCTGGACGGCGATCTTATTGCCTGGGGCAGCAGCGAGGCAGGAAGCACGGAGCGGGCGGTACGTAAGCTCTCGGCGAAGCTTGGCATGAGCAACAGCGACATTCGTCGCCAGCTGGAGAAGAGCGACAGCCTCGCCTTTGAGAAAACGGACCTCTACCAGCAGGTGTATACGCTGGCAGAGCAAAAAACCGGTAAAGCGTTGCCAAAAGCGATGTTGCCGGGGATCCAACTGGAGAGTCCGAAGATCACGCGTAAGCTGACTACCGCGTGGTTTGCGAAACGGGTGGATGACCGCCGCGCGCGCTGCATGGGGTTATAAGGAAAAGCGCTAGCGGTGGCGACGCCAGCGCATAACCAGCGCCAGAACGCCAAGCACCATACAGCCGGCAAGGAATGGGATCAGCCCGAAGATAGTGCTCACGCCAAAACCGATGTCAACGCGCGGGCGATTGGTGTCCTGCGCCTGCATCAGATGTTCGTACACCCCAGGGGCAAGACCCAGCATATTCAGCAGCTGCGAGCCTGCCCAAAAGCAGAACAGCACAAAAAGGGCATACGCAATATTACCCGCCATGGAGGTTTTTGCTTGTTTGCCGCCAAAAATCGGCTTTGACAATGTAAAGTCAGCCATAAAGACCTCCCGAAATCACTCTTTTGGAAACGCGTTGTACAGGGTGAAGTTTGACAGGTCATCGCATTTGTCAATATCAGAATCGTGGTAATTTGCGCCAGGGATGATTCCTGGTTTGTTGATTTCTGCCGCGCATCACAATTTTGTCCCTTAAGTGAAACTGGCGCCTGTTTTCAGAATTTCCGCATCTGCCGCAGACCTGGCCGTTAAACTGTGAGAGGATGGCTTTTTTTCCGCCGGAGTCATCATGAAGCTCACTTCCAAACTACGCCGTGACTGGCACTACTACGCCTTTGCTATTGGGCTGATTTTTATTCTCAACGGTGTCGTCGGGCTGCTGGGGTTTGAGGCCAAAGGCTGGCAAACCTATGCGCTTGGGCTGGTGACCTGGGTGATTGGCTTCTGGCTGGCGGGGTTGATTATCCGTCGTCGGCCGGAAGAGGCGACGACGGATGAGACAGATACGGCGAAGCGCGCCGATTAACCGTTTACCGAGCTTTTCAGGGCGCTGTCAGCGGCGTGACGCTCCAGCGCCAGCTCGATCAGGCGGGTGATCAGCTGCTGGTAGCCGAGACCGCTCGCCTGCCACAGTTTCGGGTACATGCTGATGTTGGTAAAACCTGGTAACGTATTAATTTCATTGATAATGACATCATTCTCCGCCGTCAGAAACACGTCTACGCGGGCCATCCCGCAGCAGCCGAGCGCCTGATACGCATCGACGGCGATGGCGCGGATCTTGTCGTTAATGGCGGCGTCGAGATCGGCTGGAACCACCACCTGCGCGCCTTTATCATCGATATATTTGGTGTCATAGGAGTAGAAGTCGCTGTTCAGCACCACTTCGCCGCAGGTGCTGGCCTGCGGGAAATCATTGCCCAGCACGGCGCACTCGATCTCGCGGCCTGTAATCCCCTGTTCCACCACCACTTTATGGTCAAACTCAAACGCCAGCCGCACAGCCTCAGTAAACTGCGCTTCGCAGGTCACTTTGCTGACGCCGACAGACGAGCCCTGGTTCGCTGGCTTCACAAATAAAGGCAGGCCGAGCTGAGCGGAGATGCTGGCAAAGGTGTGGCGATCGTGATTGGCGCGGGTCAGCGTGACAAACGGCGCAATATTGAGCCCGGCGTCGCGCAGCAGACGTTTGGTGATGTCTTTATCCATACAGGCTGCGGAGCCTGCGACGTCTGAGCCGACAAACGGCAGGTTTGCCATACGCAGCATGCCCTGCAGGGAACCATCTTCACCCAGCGTGCCGTGAACGATGGGAAAGACCACGTCAATCTGCGCCAGCGCCCGGGCGTTGCCGGCGTTGATCAGCTGCCCCGTAACTACGCCCGGAACAGTCGCGACGCTAATTTCAGAAGGGTTAAGCGCGATATGTGCCGGATCGTCAGCGTTCAACAGATACTGGCTGGCATCGTTGACATGCCACTGGCCCTGCTTATCAATGCCCAGCAGCACAACCTCAAAGCGCGTTTTATCAATTGCATCGACAATATTTTTGGCCGATTGCAATGAGACCTCGTGCTCTGCTGATTTTCCCCCAAAGACAATACCTACGCGCTGCTTTGCCATCTCACTCTCTTCCAGTCTGACGAAAAGCCCATAACATACCACGATGCCCGGCGGGTTTCGCGGCCTTCTGCCATAATGTTTTCAGCGATCTCAGGGGGGAATGTGAAAGGAAAAAGCCTGCTGACAGTTTTCATCATTGCGGCGATTGCAGCGCTGGGATACCGCTGGCTGCCGTCCCATTACAACCCGTTTATCCCGCTTACGCTTGACGATCCGCCGGGTCACATAACCCACTATAAACTTCGTCGCTTAACGCCGCAGGCGTGCGGGATCCTGCTGGCGCAGGCCAACCAGCGCAATCTTATTCATACGCAACCCGTCGCTAACAGCCGCGGAGAGTGCCCGCTTAGCGACGTGGTACGGGTTCGCGACTTCGGCCCGGTTAGCCTGAGCAGCAGCTTTCTGGCCAGCTGCCCGCTGGCGCTAAGCTCCGCCCTGTTTATCAGCCAGCAGGCCCGGCCGCTGAGCAAACGCTGGATGGGAAGCGAGCTTACGCGCATTGACCATCTGGGGAGCTTCGCCTGCCGGAATATCTACCACCGACCTGACGCCAGACGCAGTGAGCATGCGACGGCAGAGGCGCTGGACATCAGCGCCTTTCAGCTGGCGAACGGCGAGCGGATTAGCGTGCTGAAAGGCTGGGAGGCGGCGAAAACGCGGCCGTGGCTGCAGGCTCTGCTGGCGGCAAGCTGCGGATACTATGGCAACGGACTGGGACCAGACTATAACGCGGCGCACGCGAACCATTTTCATCTTGGGATGCGTGGCGTCGGGCTCTGCCGCTAAAGCATAATCTTCCGCCAGAAAAGGCGATGGTTTGTGACTTGTTTCACAAATATGATGACTGGTAAGATAAAACACCAAAGTAAGAGAGGGCGCATCTCTGGCGCTATGTAAACGCGCGTAACTTGCTAATCTGTGGGCGAATTCGCCTGAAAATGAAGACTGACTCTGTTATGGAATCATGGAAAGTTAACCTTATCTCGGTCTGGTTTGGCTGTTTCTTTACCGGACTCGCCATTAGCCAGATCCTGCCGTTTTTGCCGTTGTACGTTTCGCAGCTGGGCGTCACGTCACATGAGGCGCTTTCCATGTGGTCGGGGCTAACCTTCAGCGTCACTTTTCTGGTGTCGGCCATTGTGTCGCCGATGTGGGGCAGCCTGGCTGACCGCAAAGGGCGTAAGCTCATGCTGCTGCGCGCCTCGCTGGGGATGGCGATCGCAATTCTGCTGCAGGCCTTTGCCAGCAACGTCTGGCAGCTTTTCTTCCTGCGGGCGCTGATGGGGCTGACCTCCGGATACATTCCTAATGCGATGGCGCTGGTGGCCTCTCAGGTGCCGCGTGAGCGCAGCGGCTGGGCGCTGAGCACCCTGTCGACGGCGCAGATAAGCGGCGTAATTGGCGGCCCGCTGATGGGCGGTTTTCTCGCTGACCACGTGGGCCTGCGGGCGGTGTTTTTTATTACCGCGATGCTGCTGATGGTCAGTTTCCTGGTGACGCTGTTTCTGATCAGGGAGGGGGGGCGACCGGTGGTCAGTAAGGCCGATCGCCTGAGCGGAAAGGCGGTCTTCGCCTCGCTGCCTTACCCGGGGCTGATGATTAGCCTCTTCGTTACCACGATGGTCATCCAGCTCTGTAACGGCTCTGTCGGACCGGTGCTGGCGTTATTTATTAAGTCGATGGAGCCGGACAGCAACAACATTGCGTTTCTGAGCGGGATGATCGCGGCGGTGCCCGGTGTCTCGGCGCTGATATCCGCGCCGCGTCTGGGAAAGCTGGGTGACCGAATTGGTACGGCACGCATACTGATGGCCACGCTAATTGTTGCCGTGCTGCTCTTTTTCGCCATGTCGTTTGTGACGACGCCGCTGCAGCTTGGCGTGCTGCGCTTTTTGCTGGGGTTCGCCGATGGCGCAATGTTACCGGCAGTGCAAACCTTACTGGTGAAATATTCCAGCGACCAGGTAACCGGACGGATATTTGGTTATAACCAGTCGTTTATGTATTTAGGCAATGTGGCTGGCCCGCTAATGGGGGCGTCAGTTTCGGCCATGGCGGGTTTCCGCTGGGTATTTGCCGCCACGGCCGTGGTGGTGCTGGTGAATATCATCCAGCTGGCTATTGCCCTGCGACGTCGTCGGCAAATGGCGAAACCCCGGCGCTAATTGATTTAGCGATGCATGATATATTCTTTGCGCGCCGCGTCCTGAATATCGAAGCGCCGCGCAAAAAGTCTTATTCCTTTTCCCTGGCGCCGTTTTAATAATAGAGAAACGTTTCGCTGAACCGCGCGCAGGTATATTTACAGTGGCGGATGAATTTTACGCAAGATAATACTTTCAGACGCTTTGCAATATGGATTTGGAGTGATAAGTTCAGAGCAAATCTCATAAGGAAATAGCACGATGAAAAATCTCATTGCTGAGTTGCTGGTCAAGCTTGCACAAAAGGAAGAAGAGTCAAAAGAGCTGGTCGCCCAGGTGGAAGCGCTGGAAATTGTGGTGACGGCGCTTTTAAGGCATATGGCGAAGCAGGATCAGCAGGCGCTGATCGACAGCATTGAAGGCGCGCTGGAGAGCGCCCGGCCGGATTCTTCGGTGCCGGCTCAGGATGCGGAGATGCTTCAGCAATACGTAAAAAAGCTATTAAGGCATCCTCGCAGCTAAGCTGTCGTCGGCCCGACAGCATGTCATAGAATTGTCATGCAGGTTGCCTATAGTCGCTCTGTTTTTATTTTTATGTATTTGTACATGGAGAAAATAAATTGAAACAGAGCGCACTTTTCACCGCATTAATCCCACTGTTATTTACCCCCGTCATTCATGCCGAAACCGCGAATACCAGCGTGCTGGATCATCGCGCGGCGCAGGGTGATATCACGCAGCCTGGCGGCGCTCGTCGTCTGACGGAAGATCAAACTGCCGCTATTCGCGCTTCGCTTAATGATAAGCCGGCTAAAAATATTATTCTGCTGATTGGCGACGGGATGGGGGATTCCGAAATTACGG
>JAFACP010000240.1 GCA_023425455.1 Pseudomonadota bacterium
GTTTTGTTTCATCAAACGTCGGTGGAAACTGAATGCTGGCGGCAATATGCCAGGCCATATCGGCGTTCTGGATACGTACGTGTTTCATTACAGCGTCTCCCCGAAGAATGGGGCTAATACGGAAACCGCTTCAGCGACATACGCCTTGCCGTCATACAGTTCCATATGGTTAGCGCCTTCAACAATGTGGTAGCGTTTATCCTGGCCTGATGCGCGATCGTACAGGTCGTCGCTCATCCATTTACTTCCTGCCACGCTCCCCGCCACGATCTGTAGCGGCTGGGTCAGATACAACTCCGCCATATGGTATGCGTCGTAGGTGATGATCTGGTTGAGGCTGCGCAGGGTGGCGTAGCCAGGCGCTGTCGGATACTGTGCCCGTGGCGTGTGGTAATACTCCCACGCCTGGCGCAGCTCTTCGTTCGGTGCATCAGACTCCTTCATTGGCGCCAGCGGCATGGTGGCATATTCACCGCTGCGGATATCACCACTGCGGGCACTGGAGCCGGCTTCAACGTATGGCAGCGCATCAATGGATTTCACATTGTTTTCCCAGCCATTACGGAACATTGAGCCGATATTAACGGCGCTGACGGTGCCGATAGCCTTAATGCGACGATCCTGAATCGCGGCATTGGCGGTATAGCCAGCCCCGGCGCAAATCCCCATCGCGCCAATGCGCGCAGGGTCGACATAGGGCAGCGTGGTCAGGTAATCGATCACCGCGCTGACGTCTTCGGTACGGATGTACGGGTTTTCCAGCTGACGTGGCTCGCCGCCGCTTTCGCCCTGATAAGAGGCATCATACGCTATGGTCACAAACCCCTTTTCTGCCAGTTTCTCTGCGTAGGTGCCGGCGGTTTGTTCTTTTACGCCGCCCCCCGGGTGTGAGACAACAATTGCCGGGTACCGACGGCCTTGATCAAATGCGGGCGGGAAATAGAGCACCGCGGATAAAGAGAGTGTTGGGATATTGCTGTTAGTGAAGTTGGTTTTCTGGTTCATCATCCGGTTCCTCATGGCATGTCGGTTAACTGTAACGGCTGGTGATCACACTATAGACATTGATCATTAAGATGATTAGACCCAAAATCATGATTGGACTTATCATTGAAATGATTAATCAATGGGGAATGCACGTGCGATGAAACGTGATGAGATAGCGGATCTGGTGGCCTTTGTGGTTGTCGCGGAAGAGCGAAGCTTTACCCGCGCGGCAGCGCGCCTGAACATGGCGCAGTCGGCATTAAGCCAGATAGTCCGGCGGATTGAGGAGCGGCTGGGGTTTCGTCTGCTGACGCGCACCACGCGCAGCGTGATAACCACAGAAGCCGGGGAGCAGCTGTTATCGATACTTGGCCCGATGCTACACGATCTCGACTCAGCGATGACCTCGCTGGGCGATCTGCGTGACCGTCCTTCCGGCACAATCCGTATTACCACCGTGGAACATGCCGCGAAGACCATACTGTTACCCGCGATGCGTACACTGCTGAAATCTCACCCCGACATCAACGTACAGCTGATCATCGATTATGGTCTGAGCGATGTGGTCACTGAGCGTTTCGATGCCGGCGTCAGGCTCGGTGGTGAAATGGACAAAGATATGATCGCGGTCCGTATTGGGCCTGATATTCCGATGGCGATCGTTGGCGCACCGGACTATCTCGCACGGCGGGGAACACCGATAACCGTCGCGCAACTGGTCGATCATCAGGCAATTAATCTCTATCTCCCCACATCAGCGACGGCGAACCGCTGGCGGCTTATGCGCGGAGGGCGGGAGGTTCGGGTGCGTA
This sequence comes from Pseudomonadota bacterium, assembly GCA_023425455.1. GTDB lineage: Bacteria > Pseudomonadota > Gammaproteobacteria > Enterobacterales > Enterobacteriaceae > Enterobacter. The sequence continues at coordinate 1,800 of JAFACP010000240.1, forward strand.
TGGAAGGACAGCTGTTATTAAATACGCTGGATCTGATTATCGATGCCGCCATCGATGGCCACGGTCTGGCCTATCTTCCGCGCGATCAGGTGCAGCACGCCATTAATGAAGGAAAGCTGATCCCGGTGCTGGAAAAATTCACCCCTGCTCTGCCCGGCTACCATCTCTATTATCCGCATCGACGTCACCCTGGCTCGGCCTTCTCACTATTTATTGATTCAATTAAATATAACGAGAGCAACCCGCGCTGACGGGAGAAAACGGCGTGTGTCATAAAACGCCCTGACCGGCGTTAAACGGGTCAGGGCGTACGGGCTTACGCCACCATCAGGATGCGTCAGCCGCCGCCCGGGCGGTCTTAATCCAGCCGTCGAAGGTCTGCTGATGGGCGTGGATCCAGCCATCGACGTGGCGCTGGATATCTGCCGCAGAGGATTCACCCGCGTGCATACGCTGGTTCTGGGCATTCACGTCTGCCAGCGGTAATTTGACGATGGCAAACAGTTTTGCCGCCGCCGGATTTTTTTCCGCCCACGCTTTATTGGCAACCACATGCTCATTATTGGGTTTAAAGCCATAATTTTTGCCGTTCGCCAGCGCCGTATCATCATCTTTTTGTGAGCCCGGCATGGCCGAAAACGGCACAGTCAACCAGACGACGTCTTTACCCGGTTTTAATTCATCGCTAACCCAGTAAGGTGTCCAGGTAAAATAGAGTACCGGCTTGCCTGATTTATAGCGCGTCAGGGTATCGGCAATGATCGCAGAATAATTACCCTGATTCTGCTGAACGGTGTCACGTAATCCGTAGGCGTTAATTTGCGTTTCAATAACCTGCCCGCAAACCCAGCCAGGATTACAGCCGGCAAGATCGGCTTTCCCGTCGCCGTTGGCATCAAATAATTTTGCCAGCTTCGGATCTTTAAGCTGAGAAATATCGCTGATGTGATATTTGTCGGCGGTTTTTTTATCGATCAAATATCCCTGCGCCGCCCCGGAGATATAGCTGCCCTGGCGATAGAATTTCTTATCACCGCCGGCAGAGTTATACATATCTTTCTGCAGCGGCTCCCAGTTCACCGCCATGTAGGTGGCCTCTCCCGCCGCAATGGCGGTGTATGCCACGTTATAGTCCACTTCCTCGGTGGGTTTAACATCATAGCCGAGCTTTGTCAGCGCCCGGTTGATAATCTCCGTCTGGAATGACTCCTCCGGCAACGTGCTCTGCACCGGTATAACCTCCACCCCTTTCCCCGGCAGGTCGGCGGCAAACGTAAAGGATGAAGTGAGTAGTGCAGCGAAAGGAAGTAAAATTAATTTTTCTCGGGTCATCATGGTGGCCTTTTTATTGTCTGGCGATGGTTGGCGGGATATTCGTTCCTGTCAGGAAGAAAAATGGAGAAATCGTCTAATTATACGGGATAACAGATAATGACATGCGTCACGAAGGCAGGTAACAGCGCGTTGGGGAACATCACTTTCGAAAGCGGAAATCATCATTAAAATTTATCAGCCGGTTCAGCAAAACGATAATTGCGAAGCGCTGAATGTACCCTCAAATAATTAAACAGAACCTTACCTTAACACATTAGTAACATCCTGCAACCCCTGGCGAAAATTCTGCCCGTGACGCCAGCGCCTGCTGGCGATATTTTACGTCATCTCCATGCTGGCCCGTTTTCACAATTTATCCGACGCCGGGCGTGCGGAAATCGTCGTCAATAGCGGCCCCCCAAAACGCTGTCGATAATTCACTTTTATCGGCACCCTCTCCCTTTATCCCCCCCGCAAGACCCGGTAAGCCTGACCGCTTACCGGGGTGATGATTACATCAATCCACTCAGCAACAGCGTGGCGAAAATCACCGTTGAGGCACCCCCAATACGGGTGGCAATCTGCGCGAAGGGCATCAATGACATACGGCTGGACGCGGAGAGAATAGCCACATCCCCTGTCCCGCCAAGTCCGCTGTGGCAGCAGGTCACAATCGCGGTTTCAACGGGATACATATTCAGCCGGGAAGCCATCACGTAGCCGCTTAACGCCATCGCCGCAACGACCGAGCCGCACACCACCACGTAGCCGACGGAGAAGACCGACACCACGCTCCCGAGCGGAACATACAGCATGCCAAGACCTATCATCAGCGGCCAGACCAGTGCCGCGGAGACAAACCTGTAGCAGCTGTGCGCCCCCTGCTCCATCGACGCCGGGATCACACGGAAGTACTTACACAGCACGGCA
>JAFACP010000256.1 GCA_023425455.1 Pseudomonadota bacterium
AAGCAGGTGTCGCGCGTGCCAGGCAAGCTGGTTTGGGCTGTGACGCACAAAATAGTTGGCGCGGCAGCGCGCCCAAATCTGGTGTAGCGCCTCTTCGTCAAGGTTATCCATCCGCAGCAGCGCCAGCGCCTGCAACTGGTGATGACGCACGCGTTCACGCATGTCTGGGGTGTTTTGCATGCCGCGTCGCAGCTGTTTTTCCGTCGCGAAATAGAGCTCGCGCAGCAGGCTCTGTTTCCAGCTGTTCCACAGCGTCTCGTTGGTGGCGCAAATATCGGCCACCGTCAGACAGACCAGATAGCGCAGACGGTTCTCCGTTTGCACCTCTTCAGCGAACTGCTTAATGACTTCCGGATCCTGAATATCGCGGCGCTGTGCGGTAACGGACATCAGCAGGTGGTGACGCACCAGCCAGGCGACAAGCTGCGTCTCGCGTGAGTTCAGGCCATGCAGTTCGGCAAATTTCAGGACGTCCTGCGCGCCCAGCACCGAGTGATCGCCGCCGCGGCCTTTGGCGATATCGTGGAACAGGGCGGCGATCAGGATAAGTTCCGGATGGGTCAGACGCGGCCACAGCTCAACGCACAGCGGGTGGCGCGAACGGGTTTCTTCTTTGGCGAAGCTCTCCAGCTTTAACATCACGCGGATCGTGTGTTCATCTACCGTGTAGGCGTGGAACAGATCGAACTGCATCTGCCCGACAATATGCGACCACTGTGGCATATAGGCCCACAGGACGCTGTGACGATGCATGGGAAGCAGGCCGCGGCTGACGGCGCCGGGATGGCGCAGCATGCTGAGAAACAGTGAACGCGCTTCCGGAATGTAGCACAGCGGCTGCGTCAGATGACGACGCGCATGGCGCAGATGGCGCAGTGTCGTGGAGTAGATCCCGGTGATCGTGCTGTTGCGCACCATGGTATAGAACATCCGCAGGATCGCTTCCGGCTCGCGAATAAACAGCGTGTCATCGCGCAGATCGATAAGGGTGCCGCGCAGCTGGAACTCGTCGTCAATCGGCCGCGGCTTTTCATCAGCCGTCAGCGCCAGGATCGCCTCATCGAACAGCTGCAGCAGCATCTGATTCAGCTCGGTGACCCGACGGGTGACGCGGTAGAAGTCCTTCATCATATGCTCAACCGGCTCGTTGCCTTCGCCACGGTAATTCAGGCGCTGGGCAACGCTCAGCTGACGGTCAAACAGCAGGCGGTTATCGTAGCGGGTCAGTTCCAGATGCAGGGCGAAGCGGATGCGCCAGAGCAGATGTAAACACTCGTTCAGCTCATTGCGCTCTGCTTCAGTCAGAAACCCGAAACCGACCATTTCATCGAGGGATGTCGCGCCAAAATGACGACGGGCGACCCACTGCAGCGTATGGATGTCTCGCAGGCCGCCGGGGCTGCTTTTAATGTCGGGCTCCAGATTATAGCTGGTGCCGTGATAGCGCTGGTGACGCTGATTTTGCTCTTCGACTTTGGCGGCAAAGAACTTTTCTGACGGCCAGAACCCATCGCTAAAAATGTGTTTTTGCAGCTCAAGGAATAGCGCCACGTCGCCGATCAGCAGCCGGGTTTCAATCAGGTTGGTGGCGACGGTCAGATCAGACAGCCCCTCCAGCAGACACTCTTCAAGCGTGCGCACGCTGTGGCCCACTTCCAGCTTTAGATCCCAGAGCAGCGTCAGCAGTTCGCCAATTTTTTGCGCCTGCTCATCAGGCAGCTTTTTGCGGCTCAGGATCAGCAAATCGATATCGGAAAGCGGGTGCAGTTCGCCGCGGCCATAGCCGCCAACGGCAACCAGAGCGACATCGCTAATCTGTCCAAACCCGTAGTCGATCCACAGACGCTGAAGCAGCTGGTCGATGAACTCTGTGCGCGCTTCAATAAGCTGCTCGGCGGAAATCCCCGCGTCAAAGGCGCTACCCAGCCAGCGCTGGAAGACATCCATATGCGCTTTGATATCGGTACAGGTCAGCTCGTGCTGCGGCCAGGCGCCAGGGTTGTCAGGCTGGTCGGGAAGGGTGGGAAGTGCTGTGTTAGCATACTGTTCGGGTAAAAGATTACTCATCGCGTGCCACCCATAAGAAAAAGCTATCGCCATTAAAAAAGCCGGCATTTGCCGGCTTTTTATCATTCGTCGTTGGTCAGTATCGCCGGGATGGTGTCATCCTTGCGCAACGTCATAATTTCGCAGCCGTTGTCTGTCACCACAATAGTATGCTCGTACTGTGCAGACAAGCTTCGGTCTTTGGTTTTCACCGTCCAGCCATCTTTCATCGTACGAATACGGTAATCACCGGAGTTGACCATTGGCTCAATGGTGAAGGTCATGCCTTTTTGCAGTACCACACCGCCGTCATCCGCATCATAGTGCAGTACCTGAGGCTCTTCGTGGAACACACGACCAATGCCGTGACCGCAGTATTCGCGGACGACGGAGAAACCTTGCGCTTCAACAAATTTCTGGATAGCGGCGCCGAGTGTCCGCAGACGGATCCCCGGTTTGACCATCTTCAGCGCCAGGTAGAGGCTCTCCTGGGTCACTTTGCACAGACGCTCGCCCAGAATAGTTGGCTTGCCGACGATGAACATTTTAGAGGTGTCACCGTGGTACTCATCTTTAATAACGGTGACATCGATGTTCACGATGTCGCCATCTTTCAGCAGCTTTTCGTCATCCGGAATGCCGTGGCAAACCACTTCATTAATAGAGATGCAGACCGATTTCGGGAAGCCGTGGTAGCCGAGGCAGGCGGAGACGGCGTGCTGCTCATTGACGATATAGTCATTGCAGATGCGATCCAGTTCGCCAGTGCTGACGCCCGGTTTTACGAAAGGTTCGATCATTTCCAGCACTTCCGCGGCCAGACGACCGGCGACGCGCATCTTTTCAATTTCTTCAGGTGTCTTAATAGAGATAGCCATGTAATCTGTCCATCGGTGTCGATTTTTTCGACAATACTAGTTCAAGTGTCGTCAATGGTATCAGTCAGGCGCACTCCGTGCCAAATTGAGAATCATTAACAGCACACACCGCCAACAATTATTGGTTTCCGGCCATGTTTTGTGGTATAAAGCGCGCCGGACTTCCGATCCATCTCAGATACACAGGCTGGACAGAAGCGACAAATCTCACTTTGTGTAACAACACACACGTATCGGCACATATTCCGGGGTGCCCTTTGGGGTCGGTAATATGGGATACGTGGAGGCATAACCCCAACTTTTAATATAGAGGTTTTAAACATGGCAACTGTTTCCATGCGCGACATGCTCAAGGCTGGTGTTCACTTTGGTCACCAGACCCGTTACTGGAACCCGAAAATGAAGCCTTTCATCTTCGGCGCGCGTAACAAAGTTCACATCATCAACCTTGAGAAAACTGTACCAATGTTCAACGAAGCCCTGGCTGAGCTGAACAAGATCTCTTCCCGTAAAGGTAAGATTCTGTTCGTTGGTACTAAGCGCGCTGCAAGCGAAGCTGTGAAAGATGCTGCTAACAGCTGCGACCAGTTCTTCGTGAACCATCGCTGGTTGGGCGGCATGCTGACCAACTGGAAAACTGTTCGTCAGTCCATCAAACGCCTGAAAGATCTGGAAACCCAGTCTCAGGACGGTACTTTCGACAAGCTGACTAAGAAAGAAGCGCTGATGCGCACTCGTGAGCTGGACAAGCTGGAAAACAGCCTGGGCGGTATCAAAGATATGGGCGGCCTGCCAGACGCGCTGTTCGTAATCGATGCAGACCACGAGCACATCGCAATCAAAGAAGCTAACAACCTGGGTATCCCGGTATTCGCTATCGTTGATACCAACTCCGATCCGGACGGTGTTGACTTCGTTATCCCGGGTAACGACGACGCAATCCGTGCTGTTAGCCTGTACCTGAGCGCTGTTGCTGCTACCGTTCGTGAAGGCCGTTCTCAGGATCTGGCTTCTCAGGCGGAAGAAAGCTTCGTAGAAGCTGAATAATAAGGCGACACCCCTTATTAGTACCGTGTATGAATAGGGGCCAATTATCGGCCCCTTTTTTCAATTTATACTGTTTGGCCGATGGCCGGGCAGTTCACATCTCCCGAGGATTTAAGAATGGCTGAAATTACCGCATCCCTGGTAAAAGAGCTGCGTGAGCGTACTGGCGCAGGCATGATGGATTGCAAAAAAGCGCTGACTGAAGCAAACGGCGACATCGAGCTGGCAATCGAAAACATGCGTAAGTCAGGTGCGATCAAAGCGGCTAAGAAAGCGGGCAACGTTGCTGCTGACGGCGTGATCATCACCAAAATCGATGGCACCTACGGCATCATCCTGGAAGTTAACTGCCAGACTGACTTCGTTGCTAAAGATGCTGGTTTCCAGGCATTTGCTAACAAAGTTCTGGACGCTGCGGTTGCTGGCAAAATCACTGACGTTGAAGTGCTGAAAGCGCAGTTCGAAGAAGAGCGCGTTGCGCTGGTAGCGAAAATCGGTGAGAACATCAACATCCGCCGTATCGCTTCCCTGGAAGGTGACGTTCTGGGCTCTTACCAGCACGGTGCGCGTATCGGTGTTCTGGTGGCGGCTAAAGGCGCTGACGAAGAGCTGGTTAAACAGCTGGCTATGCACATCGCTGCAAGCAAACCAGAATTCGTTAAGCCAGAAGACGTGTCTGCTGAAGTGGTAGAGAAAGAGTACCAGGTACAGCTGGACATCGCGATGCAGTCTGGTAAGCCAAAAGAGATCGCTGAGAAAATGGTTGAAGGCCGCATGAAGAAATTCACCGGCGAAGTTTCTCTGACTGGTCAGCCTTTCGTGATGGACCCAGGCAAATCGGTTGCTCAGCTGCTGAAAGAGCACAACGCTGACGTCACTGGCTTCATCCGCTTCGAAGTGGGCGAAGGCATCGAGAAAGTTGAGACTGACTTCGCAGCAGAAGTTGCTGCCATGTCCAAGCAGTCTTAATGATTGAAAAGGAGCCGCCTGAGGGCGGCTTCTTTTTGTCACCCGTCACACGAAAATCAGACAGGATCCCGTATCTCTGCGCTGATATGCGGCATAACATGTCGCCAGAATTAACCCCATCTTAATCGTTGACAGTCTCAGGAAAGAAACATGGCTACCAATGCAAAACCCGTCTATAAACGCATTCTGCTTAAGCTGAGTGGCGAAGCACTGCAGGGATCGGAAGGCTTCGGTATTGACGCAAGCATCCTTGACCGCATGGCGCAGGAAATCAAAGAACTGGTCGAACTGGGCATTCAGGTTGGCGTGGTCATTGGCGGTGGCAACCTTTTCCGTGGTGCTGGTCTGGCGAAAGCGGGGATGAACCGCGTTGTGGGCGACCACATGGGGATGCTGGCAACCGTCATGAACGGTCTGGCAATGCGTGATGCGCTTCATCGCGCCTATGTGAACGCCCGCCTGATGTCTGCTATTCCACTGAACGGCGTATGTGATAACTACAGCTGGGCTGAGGCGATTAGCCTGCTGCGCAATAACCGCGTAGTGATCCTCTCAGCGGGTACCGGCAACCCGTTCTTTACTACCGACTCCGCAGCTTGCCTGCGCGGTATCGAAATTGAAGCCGATGTGGTACTGAAAGCGACGAAAGTGGATGGCGTGTTTACTGCCGACCCGGCGAAAGATCCTTCCGCCACGATGTACGATCAGCTCACCTACGGCGAAGTGCTGGATAAAGAGCTGAAAGTGATGGATCTTGCTGCGTTTACGCTGGCCCGCGACCATAAACTGCCGATTCGTGTCTTCAACATGAACAAACCCGGGGCGCTGCGTCGCGTCGTGATGGGTGAAAAAGAAGGCACGTTGATCACGGAATAATTTCCGTCGGCGATAAATACAGGTAAGATTCCGCTTTATTTTGTAGTGCTATCTTACCTCGACGCGCCATTGGCGTTGTCATGAATTAAACGCGACTATACTTAGCACACCTGTAGCAGCTGTGCTGGCGGATAGTCTGCCTGAGACAAGTTTTCAAGGATTCGTAACGTGATTA
>JAFACP010000307.1 GCA_023425455.1 Pseudomonadota bacterium
GTGCCGGCCCTGTACACCACGCTGGCCCAGAGTTTTTCTGACGCCACCGGCTTTCCGCTGCTGTCGGTGATCATGATTCAGGTTCTGGGATACTCCACACCGCTGCTGCCGTATCAGGCGTCGCCGATTGTGGTGGCGATGGGGCTCGGGAAAGTGCCTGCACGCGCGGGAATGTTGCTCTGTCTGGCGCTGGCGGTCGCAACCTATCTGGTGCTGTTGCCGCTGGACTATCTGTGGTTTAGCGTTCTGGGGCAGCTATAAAAAAAACCCGGTAGCGTTAGCTTACCGGGCCTGCGTTGACCGGCTGGTGAGGGCACGTGCTCACCGCCGTGACAGCATTACGCCTGTTTAGCGGCTTCTGCTGCTTTAACGATCACCGCGAAAGCGTCTGCTTTCAGGGATGCGCCGCCAACCAGCGCACCGTCGATGTCTGGCTGGGTGAACAGCTCAGCAGCGTTCGCGGCGTTCACAGAGCCGCCGTACTGAATGATCACCTGCTCTGCCACTTTGGCATCCGCTTTCGCAATGTGATCACGGATGAATTTGTGCACGGCCTGCGCCTGCGCAGGGGTCGCTGATTTGCCGGTACCGATCGCCCAGACTGGCTCGTAAGCGATAACCACGCCCTCGAACGCGCTCGCGCCCTGGGTTTTCAGCACGGCGTCGATCTGACGTGCGCACACTTCTTCGGTTTTGCCTGCTTCGTTTTCGGCTTCTGTTTCACCGATACACAGAACCGGGATCAGACCCTGCTCTTTCAGGACGGCAAATTTCTTCGCGATGAACTCATCAGACTCTTTATGGTAAGTGCGACGCTCAGAGTGGCCGATGATGATGTATTTCGCGCCGATATCTTTCAGCATTTCAGCGGAGGTTTCACCGGTGAACGCACCAGACAGGTTAACGTCAACGTTCTGCGCGCCCAGCACGATGTGGCTGCCATCTGCTTCGTGTTTAGCCAGATCCAGGTACATATCAGGCGGAGCGATGGCAACCGCGCAGCCGGATACGCCCGCCAGCTCTTTACGCAGGTTAGCAACCAGTTCGTGTACCATGTGGCGGCTGCCGTTCAGTTTCCAGTTACCCATCACTAAAGGATGTCGCATTTCAATTCTCCACGCTCAATAAGCGAATTAATGAATATGGCCACCCTGCAGGGCGGCATGGTCTGTGAATCAGTATAGAGATTTTCCCTCGAAAGGCTTTGCTTTTTGTCATTAATTCGCCCCTCCGAGTGCGTCAGATAGTGCCAGCTTAATCGGTTCAACAGCGAAGGTCAGCCCTTTTTCGCCGTTATCCGCCACGACATAGCGAATGGCGCCTTCGGTATCGGCGTAATAGCGCTTGTTTTTACCGGCTGTCAGCAATTTTTGCAGCTTTTGCTGGCTTTGCGCTTTTGTCAGCACCGGGCTAAACGCCCGCAGCACCGCGGCCATATACTCGAGCGCTTTCGCCTTTGCCGCTTTCTGTTCTGGCCCCTGAACGGGCAGCCAGGTTATCTGCATGCTTTTGATTTTTAAGGTTCCACGCGCAAGAGCCGTTGAAGCGTATAAATTCTCGTTAATTTTGCTGGCCGCGCGGGTCAGGCCTGGCGCATCGCGGGCGCTATCGATAGCCCGGAACTCATCCAGCGGCAACGTGGGGTTGTCGCGGTTGAAGGCTTCACGAAACTGGCTGATGGATTGATCGAAAGAGGGGGCGCCCGCCAGCAGATAGGGGGCGGTTGCCGGCGCCGTGGTGTCGACGGCATACAGAGAAAAGCTGGCGCTCAGCGTTGTTAAACCCAGCAAAAATGAGTGAGCCCATCTTTTCATCAATAGTGTCTCTGGCAGTAACTGGTGATGATTAAAACGATATCTGGTCGGCTTGTCAAAAAGTCACAACTCCAGGGTAAAATGCGCGCTATACGAGAATAAGGAACCTTACATGACCATACAGCAGTGGTTGTTTTCATTCAAAGGGCGCATTGGGCGCCGTGATTTTTGGGTCTGGATAGCAACGTGGGTGGCGGCGATGCTGCTGCTGTTTTTCGTTGCTTACAATACGTGGCTGAGTACCCAGACGGCGGCGTTTGCGCTGGTGTGTTTGCTGTGGCCAACGGCGGCGGTTGTTGTTAAACGGCTGCACGATCGCGGGCGTTCCGGCGCGTGGGCATTTCTGATTATTCTGGCGTGGATGCTGGTGGCGGGAAACTGGTCGATGCTTCCCTCCATCCTCCCCTGGGTGGTAGGCCGGCTGCTGCCTACCGTCATCTTTGTGATGATGATTGTCGACCTGGGCGCATTTATCGGCACCCAGAGCGAGAACAAATACGGAAAAGAGACCCTCGACGTAAAATACCGCTGATCACCAGTAGTGTTCAGCGGTCATGTGGCCCGGACGGCGGCGAAGATGTTTCGTCATCTGCCGGGTCTCTTTCAGAAGTTGCTGGGTGTCCCGCACCATCTGCGGGTTGCCGCACAGCATCACGTGGCTGGTTTCGGCGGCGATCGGCAGCCCCACCGCCTCTTCCAGCGCACCGCTTTCAATCAGCCCCGGAATACGGCCAGTCAGCGAGCCGGCAGCGGCTTCACGGCTGACAACCGTCTGGATCCGCAGCTTTCCGCCAAACTGTTGTCGCAGCTCCTGCATCTGCGCAAGATAGCTTAAGTCGGCGGCGTAACGCGCGGCGTGCACCAGCACGATATTTTTGAATCGCCTGAGGTCTTTGCCGTACTGCAGAATCGAGAGGTAAGGGCCGATGGCCGTCCCGGTCGCCAGCATCCACAGCGTTTCGCAATCCGGCACTTCATCGAGCACAAAGAAGCCTGCGGCTTCACTCACAATTTGTACATCGTCACCGGGCTTCAGCGCGGCAAGGCGCGGGCTGAGTTTGCCGTCCGGCACGGTGACAAGATAGAACTCCAGGTCCGGGTTATCCGGTGCGTTGACGTAAGAGTAAGCGCGCTGTACGCGTTCCCCCCCGATATCCAGACCCAACTTGGCAAATTGCCCGGCCGTAAACGGGCGAATGGGCGCATGCAGGGTGAGGCTAAACAGCGCGTCGGTCCAGAATTGTATCTTTGTGACTTTACCTGTTACCCAGTCCGCCATGATCTTCTCCTGTACTGATTATCCATTCTATCTTCCGTGCTTGTGGTAAAGATTTCCAGCCCAATCGGGCCGGAAAGCTCTATCGAACAAACGCTTTACAGAATATGGGTCTGAACGTCCGGATCCTTACGGTCGAGATAATGAATCGACTGGATGCGGCGAATCGTGCGTGATTTACCGCGGATCAACAGCGTTTCGGTGGTCGCCATATTGCCCTTGCGGGTGATGCCGTCCAGCAGGTCGCCTTTGGTTATCCCGGTGGCGGAGAAAATCACGTTATCGCTGCGCGCCATTTCGTCCAGCACGAGCACTTTGTCGGCCTCAATTCCCATCGCTTCGCAGCGCGCCAGCTCCTGTTCGCCAATGCGGCGGTTCTCTTCGCTATCGCCTTTTACGGCGTGGCGGGGCAGCAGACGGGCCTGCATATCGCCATCCAGCGCGCGGATCACCGCAGCCGACACCACGCCTTCTGGCGCTCCGCCAATCCCGTAAAGCGCATCGACCTCGCTGTCCGGCATACAGGTCAGGATGGATGCGGCGACGTCCCCATCCGGGATAGCAAACACGCGCACGCCGAGTTTCTGCATCTGGACGATGGTGGCGTCGTGGCGTGGCTTTGCCAGAATCGTGACGGTAAGCGCATTGAGCGGTTTACCCAGCGCGGCGGCGATATTGCGCAGGTTCTCTTCCAGCGGCAGGCTGAGGTCGATAGCGCCTTTCGCGCCAGGGCCGACAATCAGTTTTTCCATGTACATATCAGGCGCGTTGAGGAAACAGCCTTTATCACCCACAGCCAGGACCGCGAGCGCGTTCGCCTGGCCCATGGCTGTCATGCGTGTCCCTTCAATCGGGTCGACGGCGATATCGACCGGATCGCCTTTTCCGGTCCCGACTTTTTCACCGATGTACAGCATTGGCGCTTCGTCAATTTCGCCTTCGCCGATCACAATCGTGCCGTCGATGTTGACCTGGTTAAGCACAATACGCATCGCGTGGACGGCGGCACCGTCCGCGGTATTTTTGTCGCCCCGGCCAAGCCATTTGTAGCCCGCCAGCGCGGCCGCTTCGGTCACGCGGGAAAATTCGATAGCAAGTTCACGTTTCATGAGGTACTCGTGCAGTCAAAAGGAGTTGCACGAAGTTTATCACAGAGTCGGGGAGGGCGAGGTTTTGTGCCCTCCTCAGGACGAGGAGGGCCACTGCGGGGCAGATATTATGCGTCGTGTTCTTCCCACGCCAGCGCACGTTTCACCGCTTTCTTCCAGCCGCTGTAACGAACGTTACGTTCGGTGGTTTCAATGCCTGGACGGAACTCGCGTTCAATCACCGCTTTTTCCTGCAGCTCATCCAGGTTTTGCCAGAATCCGACCGCCAGACCGGCAAGATAAGCCGCACCCAGCGCGGTCACTTCGCGCACTTCAGGACGTTCAACGCGGGTGCCCAGAATGTCTGACTGGAACTGCATCAGGAAGTTGTTGGCGACCGCGCCACCATCCACGCGCAGCGCATGCAGACGAATACCGGAGTCAGCCTGCATCGCTTCCAGCACGTCACGCGTCTGGTATGCAATGGATTCCAGCGTGGCGCGGATGATGTGGTTTGAGTTCACACCGCGCGTCAGGCCGAAAATCGCGCCGCGGGCGTACGGATCCCAGTACGGTGCGCCCAGGCCGGTAAAGGCAGGCACCACGTAAACGCCGTTGGTATCTTTCACCTTGGTGGCGAAATACTCAGAGTCAAACGCGTCGCTGATGAGCTTCATTTCGTCGCGCAGCCACTGAATTGACGCCCCGGCCATAAACACCGCGCCCTCCAGGGCATAGTTCACTTCACCGCGCGGACCGCAGGCGATGGTGGTCAGCAGCCCGTTTTCTGATTTCACCGCTTTCTCGCCGGTATTCATCAGCATAAAGCAGCCGGTACCATAGGTATTTTTTGCCATCCCTTCTTTGACGCACAGTTGGCCAAACAGCGCCGCCTGCTGGTCGCCGGCGATACCGGCGATAGGAATACGCGTGCCGCCTTTCCCGCCAATGTTGGTCTGGCCGTACACTTCCGAGGACTTACGCACGTCCGGCAGCATGGCGCGCGGAATATCCAGCGCGTCCAGCATCTTATCGTCCCACTCCAGCGTGTTGATGTTGAACAGCATGGTACGCGAGGCGTTGGTGTAGTCGGTCACGTGTACGCGTCCCTGCGTCATCTTCCAGATAAGCCAGGTATCTACGGTCCCGAACAGCAGTTCACCGCGTTTTGCCCGCTCACGGGAGCCTTCCACGTGGTCGAGGATCCACTTCACCTTGGTACCAGAGAAATACGGGTCGACAACCAGGCCGGTTGCGCTGCGCACATACTCTTCCATGCCGTCACGCTTCAGTTGCTCGCAGATCTCCGCGGTACGACGGCACTGCCAGACGATTGCGTTGTAAATCGGCTTGCCGGTTTCCCGCTCCCACACCACGGTGGTTTCACGCTGGTTGGTGATACCGATGGCGGCGATTTCATCGGAGCTGATATCGGCTTTTGCCAGCACTTCAACCAGCGTAGAGCTTTGCGATGCCCAGATCTCCATTGGGTCATGCTCAACCCAGCCTGGACGAGGATAAATTTGTTCAAATTCGCGCTGTGACACGCTGACGATATTCGCGTCATGATCCATTACGACAGCGCGGGAGCTGGTGGTGCCCTGGTCGAGCGCAACGATATATTTTTTTTCGGTCATGGTATGTGTCCCGTAGTCAGATTACAGCGAAGCTTTTTGTTGTGCGGCAGAGGTTGTTTCCTTCTCTTCTTCCACACAGGTGTCGCACGGTAAGTGGCGACCAATTAATTTGCGATAGCTAAATGCGCCCAGCGCCGCACCAACAACCGGCGCAAACAGCGGCACCAGGAAGTAAGGAATATCTTTACCGCCGGTGAACGCCACGTCGCCCCAGCCAGCAATAAAGGCGAACGCTTTTGGCCCGATATCACGTGCCGGGTTCATGGCGAAGCCCGTCAGTGGCCCCATGGATGCGCCAATCACCGCAATCAACAGCCCAATCAGCAGCGGCGCCAGCGGCCCGCGTGGAATGCCGTTGCCATCATCGGTCAGCGCCAGAATAACGCCCATCAGAATGGCGGTAATCACCATTTCCACCGCAAACGCCTGCACAAAATTGATATGCGGGTTTGGATATGTTGAGAAGATACCAGCCAGATCGAGACTTTCGACACTGCCGCGCACCATATGATGCGTCTGTTCGAAGTCGATGAAAAGATTGTAATAAAGCCCGTAAACTAACGCCGCTGCGCAAAAGGCGCCGGCAAATTGCGAAATGATAAAGGGAGCAACTTTGCGTCCGTCGAAGCACGCGAACAGCCACAGCGCGATGGTCACCGCCGGGTTAAGATGTGCGCCGGAAACCCCTGCGGTCAGGTAGATGGCCATGGCCACACCCAAACCCCAGATGATGCTGATTTCCCACTGACCAAAACTGGCACCTGCCACTTTCAGTGCTGCGACACAGCCCACTCCGAAGAATATCAACAACCCGGTACCAAGGAACTCGGCGATGCACTGGCCTTTTAAGGTTGATGTCTGACTCATAATCGGAATCCTGAAGAAAAATGAATGTTTATTGTTAGCATGGCCGCCCGTGACAGCCACGATGTCCTGTAGACATAGTGTTAATTTATCGTTAACGAGCAAAAACGAGAAATATCGAAATCAAAATGTGTGTGCTGTGTCAATGAAATGAGCGTTTTCGCGCCATAAAGCGCGTTTTTGCATCAGGAGAGAATGAGAGCTGAATCATTTCATTAACCATGACGTTAACAATTTAGGGGTATATGACGCGAACGCACCAGGACGAGGCCGAAAAGTGTTGCAAACCGCGATCTGCGCGGTGTGTCGCTGGACAGGGGCGACGGGGCTTCATACAATCGGCATATCTGTTGTGCGCGTTTACGTTAAAGCGTCGCCTTGCAATTCAGGAGAGGTAAGATCATGTCTTTAGAAGTGTTTGAGAAACTGGAATCGAAAGTACAGCAGGCGATTGACACCATCACGCTGCTGCAGATGGAAATTGAAGAGCTGAAAGAGAAGAACAACTCGCTGTCTCAGGAAGTTCAGAATGCGCAGCACAGCCGCGAAGAACTTGAGCGCGAAAACAACCAGCTGCGCGAGCAGCAAAATGGCTGGCAGGATCGTCTGCAGGCGCTGCTGGGACGTATGGAAGAGGTCTGATTTCCCGTTATCTTTCGCGCCGTTGCGGCGTTGATGGGGGCATTCACCCCGGCGATATCGTCTTCTGTGCTGCCGGGGAACCACGCGCTTGTCGCCTTGCTACCGTTCGAAAGCGTCAGGGAAATGTTATGCAGAGCAGGCCGGGTAAGCGGAAACGCCACCCGGCTTTTTATTACTCGATATCCAGTGGATCTTCAGACAGGATAATGCCGGTGTTATCGGCATAGAGATGATCGCCGGAGAAGAACGTCACACTGCCGAAATTGACGCGGACGTCGCTTTCACCGATACCTTCTCCCGCGGCCCCGACAGGAATGGCGGCAATGGCCTGAATCCCGAGGTCCAGCTCTTCGAGATCGTCCACCTGGCGCACCGCGCCGTAAACCACAATCCCTTCCCATTCGTTTTGTACGGCAAGACGGGCAAGGTCCGCGTCGATAAGCGCACGACGCATGGAACCGCCGCCATCGACCAGCAGAATACGGCCACGGCCATTCTGTTCGAGCAGATCGTACAGCAACCCGTTATCCTCGAAACATTTCACCGTAATGATTTGTCCGCCGAACGACGACCGTCCTCCAAAGTTGGAAAACAGCGGTTCCACGACGTTGACATCTTCCTGGTAGATGTCACAAAGTTCGGAAGTATCGTATTTCATAGGCTTAACATTCAGTTGCTGCGAGTGTTTTCAGTATATCGCGCGAAACGCATTGTTGGCAAAATCATCAATTGTTAATTGATATTTGTCAGTTAACTC
>JAFACP010000367.1 GCA_023425455.1 Pseudomonadota bacterium
AAGAAAACCAGCCCGTACAAGTTCTATCAGTTCTGGATCAATACCGCTGATGCCGATGTCTATCGCTTCCTGAAGTTCTTTACGTTCATGGACATGGCCGCGATCAATGCGCTGGAAGAGGAAGATAAAAACAGCGGTAAAGCGCCGCGCGCGCAGTATGTGCTGGCCGAACAGGTGACCAAACTGGTTCACGGCGAAGAGGGACTGGCTGCGGCAAAACGCATTACTGCCAGCCTGTTCAACGGTACCCTGAACGATCTGAGCGAGGCGGACTTCGAGCAGCTGGCGCAGGACGGGGTGCCGATGGTTGAGATGGATAAAGGCGCTGACCTGATGCAGGCGCTGGTCGATTCAGAGCTGCAGCCATCGCGCGGCCAGGCGCGTAAAACCATTGCCTCCAACGCCATCACCATCAACGGCGAGAAGCAGGCTGACCCGGAATATACTTTCACCGATGCCGATCGCCTGTACGGTCGTTACACGCTGCTGCGTCGCGGGAAGAAAAACTACTGTCTGGTCTGCTGGAAGTAAACGCAGGTAAGCAGGGGCGTGGGAGACCACGCCCTTTTTTTTGTCCGGGTAGTGGTAAGTCATATGAAGAATATCCTCGCTATTCAGTCCCACGTTGTCTTCGGGCACGCGGGCAACAGCGCCGCGGAATTTCCGATGCGCCGTCTGGGCGCCAACGTATGGCCCCTCAATACCGTTCAATTCTCTAACCATACGCAGTACGGTCAATGGACCGGCAGCGTGATGCCACCCGCGCACCTGAGTGACATTGTGCAGGGGATCGCCGATATCGGTCAGCTCAGACGCTGTGACGCAGTGCTGAGCGGCTATCTGGGCTCTGCAGAGCAGGGTGAACATATTCTCGGTATCGTTCGCCAGGTGAAAGCGGCGAATCCGGCGGCGAAATTTTTCTGCGACCCGGTCATGGGGCACCCGGAAAAGGGCTGCATTGTGGCGCCGGGGGTGGCGGAGTTTCACCTGCGCCACGCGCTGCCTGCCAGCGACATTATCGCGCCCAACCTGATCGAGCTTGAGATCCTCTGTGAGCATCCGGTAAACAGCGTGGACGACGCGGTAATGGCCTGTCGCGAGTTAATCGCCCGGGGGCCGGAGATTGTGCTGGTGAAACATCTGGCGCGCGCAGGGCTCAGCAAAGACCGCTTTGAGATGCTGCTGGTTACCCGGGATGAAGCCTGGCACATCAGCCGTCCGCTGGTGGATTTCGGTGTTCGCCAGCCGGTGGGGGTCGGCGATGTCACCAGCGGTCTGCTGCTGGTGAAATTGCTGCAGGGTGCGACGCTGCGTGATGCGCTGGAGCATGTGACGGCGGCGGTGTACGAGATAATGATTGCCACCCGACAGGGCGATGAATATGAGCTGCAGGTGGTCGCGGCGCAGGATCGTATCGCCCGGCCAGAGCACTATTTCAGCGCGACACAGCGCTGATATTCCGTCCCGGCTGCGTGAACCTGCCGGGACGGCAGCACCGGTGTTGCCTCTGCCGCACCGGTTAACTCCCTCAGCTTAATCCTTCCGCCTTCAGCGCGGCCGCTACCGCAGGACGGGCTGCCACTCTGTCCATATAAGACGCGATATGGTGCAGTCCCTCCATGTTCAGCTTCACCGCCCGCGCCCAGCGCAGAACGGTAAACAGGTACGCATCGGCAATGGTGAAACGTGCGCCGCACAGCCACTGCTCATCTTTCAGCGCATCGTCAATATACGACAGCTTTTTCTCCAGCAGGCCACGTACGGTAGGCTTGTACGCTTCCGGCGTATCCGGGCGGAACAGCGGAGTAAAGCCTTTGTGTAATTCAGTGGCGATAAAATTAAGCCACTCCAGCGTTTTGTAGCGGGCAATACCGCCTGTCGGAGCCAGTAGCTGACGATCCGGCACGCTGTCGGCCAGAAACTGCATAATGGCCACCCCTTCGCTGAGGAGCGTGCCATCATCGAGCAGCAGCGCCGGAACTTGTCCTTTCGGGTTAATGGCAAAGAAGTCATCGCCGTTTTCCAGGCGCTTTTTCATCAGATCAACGCCATCCAGCGTAAAATCTTTGCCGATCTCGCGCAGGGTAATATGGCAGGCAAGAGAGCAGGCGCCCGGTTTATAGAACAGTTTCATCGGTAACTCCTTTTTGCTGAGGTTGTAGCTATGTTAGTGCGCGAATGGATAAAAAAAAAGCCGCTAACCTGAGGTTAGCGGCTGTTGTTCAGTCGTTTCCCGATGACATTACGCGGTGGCGGTTTCGGTCGCTTTCACGGTTTTGTCGTCGTCCTGCGTCATGCGGTTCAGTTTCGGCGCAGTGAACAGCATCAGAACGGCAATCACCGCGGTCGCAATGCCAATCTGCATAAATACGCTACCGTACACGTTCAGGGAGACCAGCGGATCGGTCACGTTCTCAGGAACGGCCATCAGGTTAGCAATTTTACCCGCGATGATCGCAGCACCGGCAGTGGTCAGGAACCAGCTACCCATGATGAAGCCCATCAGACGCTGAGGAACCAGCTGCGCGACCATCGCCAGGCCCAGACCGGAGATCATCAGTTCACCGATAGACTGCAGGGCATAGCTCAGGATCAGCCAGTTAACGGAGACGATACCGGCGTCGCTGGCAAATTTTGCACCCAGCGGCAGCACCAGGAAGGCACCAGAGCAGAGCACCATACCGATGGCAAACTTGTGCGGCATCGGCAGACGGTCACCCATCTTGTTGTAGATTGCCGCCAGAATCGGGCTGCCAATCATGATCCAGAACGGGTTCAGCGCCTGATACTGTTCCGGCTCAAAAGCGATACCCAGAATGGAGTGCTCAACGTTACGGATAGCGAAGAAGTTCAGTGAGGTTGGCATCTGGCTGTACAGCACGAAGAAGACCACGGCTTCGAGCATCAGGATAAAGGCGACGATCATCTTACGA
>JAFACP010000389.1 GCA_023425455.1 Pseudomonadota bacterium
GGGCGAGTGGGGTCGCGCAGGCTGTTCTTCGCATCGTCAAGGTTGCGGTAGCCCAGCTTGCGCAGAAAGCGGCCGACGGTGATCCCGCTGGTGCCGGTCGCCAGCGCCACGCTTTCCGCCGTTTCGAAGGGGATCTGCGCGCTGTGCGCCAGCATCCAGCTGGCGACCCGCTTTTCGCTGGGGGTCAGCTGGCTGAACGTGGCCTCGATGCGGGTAAGCATTTCTGGTTTTGTCGTCATACCGCCTCACTGTTAACCGGCTGTCATCTGCCGTGGTTGTGTTAGCGAATTAACAATGCAGGACGCGTGCCATGTTCACATCGCGCCGGAAAGCGCCTGTGCTGCAAAGTTAATGCAATATTTGTTTAACCAATGATCAACATTTGTGCAGCGTAGTTCACTTTTGGTGCAGCGGTCGGGGAGAGGATAATCAATTTGGTGAATACGTCAGGTGCTTCACATTTTTGTTAAGATAAGGGCACGGTCATTAAGAGAGGGAGAGCGGCATGGCAAATCTGCCCTGGCGGATAAGCGTGCGCCTGCTGGCGCTGGGCAAGAAAATCGCACTGGTGCTGGCGACCGCACTGGTGGTGCTGCTCGGGGTGCGGGTTTATCTCTCAGAGCAAGGCCCGGATCTGCACCGCTGGCATACCTGGCACGGGGATGAACTCTCAGCCGGCGAGATCGACCGCGCCACGTTTGCCGACTATCTCGCCCGGGAAGCGCGTATTTTTGCCGATCTGCAGCGTAATGTGACCGCCAAAACCGCAGGTGAAGAGCGAACCCCGCTTAACCGGTTCTATCGCCACAGTCTGGTCTGGCCGGGTCAGTTCGCGCCGGATGCCAACCGCTCATTTGTGCTGATGCCCGCCGGAAAACCCCGTGGCGCGGTGGTGTTGTTGCACGGGCTGACCGATTCCCCCTACAGCGTCAGGCACCTCGCCGTCGATTATCAGCAGCGCGGATTTGTCGCCGTAGTGCCGCGTCTGCCCGGACACGGCACCGCCCCGGGTGCCTTAACGGACGTTGACTGGGCGATGTGGATGGCGACCACGCGCCTTGCGGTGCGGGAGGCGACACGTCTGGCAGGGGATAAGGTTCCACTCGATCTGGTGGGGTATTCGAACGGCGGCGCGCTGGCCGTCAAATATGCGCTCGATGCCGGTGACGGAGGGGCACTACGCAAGCCGCGTCAGCTGGTATTGCTCTCCCCGATGATCGGCGTGACCGCCTTTGCCCGTTTCGCCGGGCTGGCGGGTCTGCCTGCGTGGCTGCCCGCCTTTGCCAAAGCGGCGTGGCTCAACATCACCCCGGAATATAATCCTTACAAGTACAATTCGTTTCCGGTTAACGCCGCGCGTCAGTCGTGGCTGCTGACGCAGGCGCTGCAGCAGCAGCTCGCCCGTGAAGTGCAGCGCAGCAACCTCAGAAACTTTCCGCCGGTACTGGCGTTTCAGTCGGTCATGGACTCTACCGTCAGCACCCGGGCGGTGATTAGCGAGCTGTTTGACCGCCAGCCACAAAACGGCAGCGAACTGGTTGTCGTGGACATTAACCAGGCGGCGAGCTTCCGTCCGCTGTTTAAACCCTCCGCGTGGACGGCGGTTTCCGATCTGCTGCCGGTTGCCATAAGGCGTTACAGCGTCACGGTTATCACCAATGCCCGCCCGGATTCGTATGCCACGGTGGCGAAAACGACCCTGGCAGGCAGCACCCGGGAAACGGTAGTCCCGCTGTCAACGCCTTATCCGGAAGATGTCTATTCGCTCTCGCACGTCGCGATCCCGTTTCCGCCTGACGACGATCTGTACGGCCGTACTCCCGGGCATAAAAATCGCTTTGGCATCAGCCCCGGCACCATTTCACTGCGTGGAGAGACCTCCGTACTCAGCGTGAGCAAGGAGGCATTGATGCGGGTCACCTCCAATCCGTTTTACGCTTATATGCAGCAGAGGATTGCGCAGCGCAGCCCGCCGGCTCCCCCTGATGCGGAAAAAGGACAGTAAACATTCAGATAGCTAATGCATTCGTTGAACGGGATGAAGTATGCTAAACAAACGCTTATCGGCTTACATCTGAACACGGGACACCTTTCTGTGCTGACTACACTCATTTACCGAAGCCAGTTAAACCCATCCTGTGACGCTGCTCAGCTGGCGGCTCTGGTGGAGCGGGCGAGGATCCGTAACACCGGGCTGAGCATCACCGGCATTCTGCTTTTTGACGGTGTTGACATCTTACAGATCCTGGAAGGGGCGGAAGAGAGCGTCGTCAGGCTGTTTAATAAGATCCGCGATGATAAACGCCACTATGGGGTGGTGGAGCTGCTGCGCGACTACAGTCCGCGACGCCGTTTCGACAATGTCGGAATGCTGCTGTTCGATCTGCACCTTCAGTCGGCGAAAGAGGTGCTGGAGTCGGTGCTGCACTACAGCAAGCTCGAAAGCTACCTCACTTCTGATGACCGGGTATTTAAATTTATCCAGACCTTCATTACCCGCCAGAAACCCACCAGCGAGATCGGGATGTTTAGCCCCGAACGCTGGACGTTATCCCGGGAGCATGCGCCATTTGGCGAAGCGACGGGCAATCTGATTGCCAACCAGTCCTGTCAGTTTGCGCTGCAGCCAATTGTTGAGCCTGTCGAAGGCAAAATTACCTCCCTTGAGGCCCTGATTCGCAGCAATGACGGCGGCAGTCCTGAACAATTCTTCCGTGGCATCGCCGCGGACAACATCTACGAAGTGGATCTGCAGACCAAATCCTACGCCTTTGCACTGGCGGAAAAACTGGGTATTGGCGAGCACAAAATCGCGGTAAATCTGTTGCCCATGTCGCTGGTCAATGTGCCGGGGGCGGTTGAGTATCTGGTGCGTCAAATCAAAATACACGGTCTTCAGCCAGAGCAGGTGATTATTGAAGTCACCGAAGATGAGATGATTTCCGGCTTTAATAAGTTTAACCGGGCGATTAAACAGCTGCGCGGAAAAGGCATTGGTCTGGCGATCGACGACTTTGGCTCCGGCTACGCCGGGCTTTCTCTGTTGACCCGGTTCCAGCCCGATAAGATCAAAATAGACCGCGAGATTGTCAGTGATATCCATTTAAGCGGCCCCAAGCAGGCCATTGTGCGCTCGATTATCAGCTGCTGCACCGATCTTGAAATTACGCTGGTGGCGGAAGGTATCGAGAAGATGGAGGAGTGGTGCTGGCTCGAATCGGCCGGGATCCGCCGTTTTCAGGGCTTTCTCTTCGCCCTGCCGCAGCTTAACGGCGTGGGGGACATCTGCTGGCCGCATATCGTCAGCTAACGGCTCGCCACACGCAATTTTTCCCGTCTGTATTTCCCCGTTCTTCGCTCTGTGCTTAAATAGCTAAATCGGTTTAATATTGTTTAGCTAAGAGGATGACATGGAAAAAATCTGGGTGCTTGGCGATGCAGTGGTGGATCTGCTGCCTGATGGCGAAGGGAAGTTGCTTCAGTGTCCGGGCGGCGCGCCGGCAAATGTTGCGGTGGGGATCGCCCGCCTCGGCGGCGAAAGCGCCTTTATTGGCAAGGTGGGCGACGATCCTTTTGGCCGCTTTATGCAGAAGACCTTACGCGATGAGAAGGTGGACATTCAGTGGCTGCGTCGTGACGCGCAGCACCGTACCTCAACGGTGGTGGTGGATCTTGACCCGCAGGGGGAACGCTCGTTTACCTTTATGGTACGTCCGAGTGCGGACCTGTTTCTGCAGCGCGACGAACTGCCGCCGTTTCAGCCCGGAGAGTGGCTCCACGTCTGCTCGATTGCTCTTAGCGCTGAGCCGTCGCGCAGTTCCACGTTTCAGGCGATGAACGCCATCAGACAGGCGGGGGGATATGTCAGTTTTGACCCCAATATCCGCGCGGATCTCTGGCGCGATGACGCGGAGCTGCGTGGCTGCCTTGAGCAGGCGATGGGGCTTGCCGACGTTGTGAAGCTCTCGGTGGAGGAGCTGGCGTTTATCAGCGGAGAAGGTGCGGTAGCAACCGCGCTTGAAACGCTGATGCAGCGCTGTCCGGCACGGCTGGTGCTGGTCACTCAGGGCAGGGAGGGCGTCATCGCCTGGCATCATGGCCACCTTACGCATTATCCCGCCACGCCGGTGACGAGTGTTGATACCACCGGCGCCGGGGATGCGTTCGTCGCCGGGCTGCTCTTCGGCCTGGCCCGCGCCGGTGTGACCGCCGACGCAGAACTACCGGCCGTTATCCAGCTGGCCCAGCGCTGCGGCGCGCTGGCGACCACCGCGAAAGGGGCCATGACGGCGCTGCCGTACCATCACGATCTTTAATGCTGAGTTTCCCTCCAGGCCGCCGTCCGGCGGCCTGAATTGTTGCTTCGATCACACTTACTAAAACGGTTTAGCAAAATAGTTTGCCGATCCAAAATTGGCCGGTTTACTATCGGTTAACTAAACCGGTTTAGCAATTTAGCAACTAACAACGACCTCTTTTAGGGATGCGACAAAATGTATAAAAAACGCAAACTTGCCGTGATGATAGGCATGCTGGCCGGCAGTACATCTGTTTTTGCCCAGACGGATATGACACGTATCGAGTCACGCCTTGCGGCGCTGGAGCTGCGTCTTCAGGATGCGGAAAACCGCACCCAAAGCGCCGAGCGTCGCGCTACCGCGGCAGAGCAGAAAACCCAACAGCTGGTGGCCGCGCAGCAGAAGGCGCAAACCACCACTCAGGATGTGGCGCAACGCACCACTCAGGATGTGGCGCAACGCACCGCCGCGCTGGAGAAGAAAGCAGATCAGAGCAGCGGCTTTGAATTTCATGGCTACGCCCGCTCGGGCCTGCTGATGAATGATGCGGCCTCCAGCAGCAAAAGTGGCCCCTATCTGACGCCAGCCGGTGAGACCGGCGGCGCTGTTGGTCGTCTCGGTAATGAAGCCGATACCTACGTTGAACTGAACGTTGAACATAAACAGACGCTGGATAACGGGGCGACCACCCGCTTTAAGGCGATGCTCGCAGACGGACAAAAGACCTACAACGACTGGTCAGCTGACAGCAGCGACCTCAATATTCGCCAGGCGTTCGCCGAACTGGGGAATCTGCCTGATTTCAGCGGCCCGCTGAAGGGCAGCACCTTCTGGGCGGGCAAACGTTTTGACCGCGACAACTTTGATATTCACTGGCTCGATTCCGACGTGGTGTTCCTGGCCGGGACCGGCGGCGGCGTGTACGACGTGAAATGGAACGATTCGCTGCGCAGTAACTTCTCGCTCTACGGACGTAACTTCGGCAGCACAGAAGAGATCGACAACAACGTTCAGAACTATATTCTCAGCATGAATCATTACGCCGGTCCGTTCCAGTTGATGGTCAGCGGATTGCGGGCGAAGGACAATGATGAACGTAAGGACAGCAATGGCTCCCTGATTGAGACCGATGCGGCGAATCATGGTGTGCATGCACTGCTGGGTTTACATAACGACAGTTTCTATGGCCTGCGCGAGGGCTCGGCCAAAACCGCGCTGTTGTATGGCCACGGGCTGGGTGCGGAGGTGAAGGGTATCGGTTCCGACGGCGCATTGCTGTCTGAGGCCGATACCTGGCGCTTTGCAAGTTACGGTGTCACGCCGCTGGGGGGTGGCTGGCATATCGCGCCTGCTTTACTGGCGCAAAGCAGTAAGGATCGCTACGTCAAAGGCGACAGTTATGAATGGGTGACCTTTAACACCCGCCTGATTAAAGAGGTGACGCAAAACTTTGCCCTGGCGTTTGAGGGCAGCTATCAGTACATGGATTTAAACCCGGAAGGTTACAAAGAGCGAAATGCGGTCAACGGCAGTTTCTACAAACTGACCTTCGCGCCAACGCTCAAGGCGGGCAAAATCGGCGATTTCTTCAGCCGTCCTGAACTGCGACTGTTCGCCACCTGGATGGACTGGAGCAGCAAACTGGATAACTACGCCAGCGATGATGCCTTTGGCAGCAGCGGCTTTAACGCCGGCGGAGAGTGGAACTTTGGGGTGCAGATGGAAACCTGGTTTTAACCCTTTACGCCCCCGGACGTCGGGGGCGCTACGTAGATCATAAAAATGAAGTCAGGCAGAGGTGTCTATGGATTTTGATAATATCGCCCGTGAGCTTATTCCACTGCTCGGTGGCAAAGAGAACATCGCCAGCGCAGCCCACTGCGCAACGCGTCTTCGTCTGGTCCTGGTCGACGACGCGCTCGCCGATCAGCAGGCTATCGGCAAGGTTGAAGGGGTTAAGGGCTGTTTTCGCAACGCCGGGCAGATGCAGGTGATTTTTGGCACCGGCGTGGTGAACAAAGTGTATGCGGCATTTATTCAGGCGACAGGGATCGGTGAATCCAGCGAGTCTGAAGCGGCGGATCTGGCGGCGCGAAAGCTGAACCCGTTCCAGCGTATCGCCCGTCTGCTTTCGAATATCTTTGTGCCGATCATCCCGGCGATTGTGGCCTCCGGTTTACTGATGGGGCTGCTCGGGATGGTGAAAACCTACGGCTGGGTGAGTGCGGATAACGCGCTGTATATCATGCTGGACATGTGCAGCTCGGCGGCGTTTATCATTTTGCCAATCCTGATTGGCTTCACTGCAGCCCGCGAATTTGGCGGTAACCCGTATCTCGGGGCGACGCTCGGCGGCATTTTGACGCACCCGGCGCTGACCAACGCCTGGGGCGTGGCGGCGGGCTTCCACACCATGAATTTCTTTGGCCTTGAAATCGCCATGATTGGCTATCAGGGCACCGTCTTCCCGGTATTGCTCGCCGTCTGGTTTATGAGCATTGTTGAGAAGAACCTGCGACGGGTGATCCCGGATGCGCTGGATCTGATCCTGACGCCGTTCCTGACGGTCATCATTTCCGGCTTTATTGCGCTGCTGGTCATTGGTCCGGCGGGACGTGCGCTTGGCGATGGCATCTCGTTTATTCTGAGCACCCTGATTGAACATGCCGGCTGGCTGGCGGGGCTGCTGTTTGGCGGGCTCTACTCGGTCATTGTGATCACCGGTATTCATCACAGCTTCCACGCCATTGAGGCCGGGCTGCTGGGTAATCCGTCGATTGGCGTCAATTTCCTGCTGCCTATCTGGGCGATGGCGAACGTGGCACAGGGCGGGGCGTGTTTTGCGGTGTGGTTTAAAACGAAAGATGCGAAGATTAAGGCCATTACTCTGCCGTCAGCGTTTTCTGCGATGCTTGGGATCACCGAGGCGGCTATTTTTGGTATCAACCTGCGCTTTGTGAAGCCATTTATTGCTGCGCTGATCGGCGGTGCGGCGGGGGGCGCCTGGGTGGTATCGGTGCATGTGTATATGACCGCCGTCGGCCTGACTGCGATCCCGGGGATGGCGATTGTGCAGGCGAGCTCGCTGCTTAACTACATTATCGGCATGGTGATTGCCTTCGGTGTCGCGTTTACGGTTTCGCTGCTGCTGAAATACAAAACGGATTCTGAATAATGACGTTACCTTCACGCTGGCCTGCCGTTTTGCAGGCCGTTATGCAGGGCCAGCCGCGGGCGCTGGCCGATAGCCACTACCCATGCTGGCATCCCGCACCCGTCACCGGGCTGATGAATGATCCGAACGGGTTTATCTGGTTTGCCGGCCGGTATCATCTTTTTTATCAGTGGAACCCGCTGGGCTGCGATCATCGCTACAAATGCTGGGGCCACTGGAGCTCTGCCGATCTGCTCCACTGGCAGCACGAGCCGATGGCGCTGATGCCGGATGAAGAGTATGACCGCAGCGGGTGTTATTCGGGCAGCGCGGTGGATAACCAGGGCGTACTGACGCTCTGCTACACCGGTAACGTGAAGTTTGACGACGGCACCCGCACCGCCTGGCAGTGTCTGGCGGTGCAGAACGCGGACGGCAGCTTTAGCAAGCAGGGGCCGGTGCTTCCGCTCCCGCAGGGTTATACCGGCCACGTACGCGATCCGAAAGTCTGGTGGCATGACGGGCAGTGGTATATGGTCCTTGGCGCGCAGGATCTGCAAAAACGCGGCAAGGTACTGCTGTTTCGCTCTGACTCGCTGCAGCGCTGGGCGTTTTGCGCAGAGATTGCCGGGGATGGCATTAACGGGCTGCACGATGCGGGCTATATGTGGGAGTGCCCGGATCTCTTCTCCCTGGGGGAGAGCCATATTCTGATCTGCTGTCCTCAGGGGCTGGCCCGTGAATCGCACCGTTATCTGAACACCTATCCGGCAACGTGGATGCGCGGAGAGTTTGACTACTCCACGGCAACCTTTGCCCACGGTGAGCTGCATGAGCTGGATGCCGGGTTTGAGTTTTACGCGCCACAAACCACTCTGGCAGCAGACGGACGCCGGATACTGATTGGCTGGATGGGCGTGCCGGACGGGGAAGAGATGCTGCAGCCCACCCGCGCGCAGGGGTGGATCCACCAGATGACCTGCCCGCGTGAGCTGCAGTATCGCGACGGCTGGCTGTGGCAAACGCCGGTGCGCGAGCTTGAGCAACTGCGCGAGCAGGCGTATGACTGGCAGGGGCGCGCCAGCCAGGCGCCGACGCTGGATGGCTCAAGCCTGGAGTTTATGCTGACACCGACGGCGGCGCTGGGCGTGGACTTTGCCGGCGCGCTGCGACTGACGCTTGACGACGAAGGGTTACGCCTTGAGAGAGCCAGTCTGCAGAGCGGAGAAACATTAACCCGCTACTGGCGCGGCGAGATCCGCCACCTTCAGGTGTTCTGCGATCGCTCGAGCGTGGAAATATTCATCAACCACGGCGAAGGGGTGATGAGCAGCCGCTATTTTCCTGTGCATCCGGCCCGGGTTAGCTTCGAAGGTGCGTCAGACATCACATTACGCTACTGGTCGCTGCGCAGCTGCATGATAGAATAACGGTTTTGGCAGCCGGATCTAAGTCGTTGTGAGAAAAACAAAACGCGTCACCATAAAAGACATCGCGGAGCTGGCGGGGGTCTCGAAAGCCACCGCCAGCCTGGTACTCAACGGGCGCAGTAAAGAGCTTCGCGTCGCGGAAGAGACCCGTGAACGGGTTCTGGCGATTGCCAAAGAGCACCACTACCAGCCCAGTATTCACGCGCGTTCCCTGCGTGATAACCGCAGTCATACCATTGGCCTGGTGGTGCCGGAGATCACCAACTACGGCTTCGCGGTCTTCTCTCACGAGCTGGAAACCCTCTGTCGGGAGGCGGGCGTGCAGCTGCTGATCTCCTGCAGCGATGAGAACCCGGGGCAGGAGACCGTGGTGGTCAATAATATGGTGGCCCGCCAGGTTGACGGGCTGATTGTGGCCTCGAGTATGCTCAATGACGCAGACTACCAGAAGCTCAGCGAGCAGCTCCCGGTGGTGCTCTTCGACCGTCATATGAACGACAGTACGCTGCCGCTGGTCATCACTGACTCCATTACCCCGACCGCTGAACTGGTGGCGGATATCGCCCGCCAGCATCCCGATGAGATCTACTTCCTGGGTGGACAGCCAAGGCTGTCGCCAACCCGCGATCGTCTGGAAGGGTTTAAGCAAGGGCTTTTGCAGGCGAATGTCGCGCTGCGCCCGGAGTGGATCATCCACGGCAACTACCATCCGAGCTCCGGCTACGAAATGTTCGCCGCGCTTTGCGCGCGCTTAGGACGCCCGCCGAAGGCCCTGTTCACCGCCGCCTGTGGTCTGCTGGAAGGGGTGTTACGCTATATGGGCCAGCACAACCTGCTGCAAAGCGATATGCGGCTGGCCAGCTTTGACGATCACTATCTGTATGATTCGCTCTCGATCCCCATCGATACCGTGCGCCAGGATAACCGCCAGCTGGCCTGGCACTGTTTCGACCTGATCGGCAAATTAATTGAAGGTGAAACACCGCAGCCGCTGCAGCGTAAATTAGATGCCACCCTGCAGCGACGATATAAATCGGCGTAGGGTATTTCGCGGCCCTTCACGGCAACAGAGTAGCGATTGTGCGGTAATGGTTAGCTGATGCTGAGCCGTCATAATAGTAAAATGCTGATTTTAAAGGTTTGTTGACGATTCAGCTTCACGGCGATTGTGCAATAACTTTAATTAAATAAAGGGTTGAGTCAGCCGATAACCATAGGGATTATTTATCCCTGAGGTGTGTATGTCGTTGAAAAAATCGTCGCTGATTGTTTTATTTTCCCTGCTGTTTTTCTTTGCTGCCAGCACCATCACCAGCGTTGGGCTGATCGTTAAAAGTAATAATTCGCTGGATAACGTCAATAAAGAGATCCAGGTGGTGCTGTCAATCATCGACCCCATTAACCACAGCCGGACCTTACGCGTCAGGGTGATGGAATATGTGAAGATGGTGGAAGCGGGCGATGTCTCTGACCAGTCCGCGAAGCTTGCTGCGGTAAAAGAGGCGTTGAGCAAAGCCGACAATGCGTTTGCCGCCTTTATGGCTTCACCGCGTCTGACGGATGAAGCACCGCTGGTTAGCGCCTATCAGCAGGCCTGGCAAACCTACCGCAATCAAGGGCTCGAGCCGCTGATTAATGCCGCCGCAGCCCACGACGTCGCGGCATTTAACGCGCTCATTCCCACCGTTTCTCAGCTCGACCGCCAGTATGAAATCGTGCTCGACCAGGTGCTGTCGGTACATCAGAAGTACGCCAAAAGCCTGAATGAAGACGCAAGCCGCAATTTCGTCACCGGCCTGGTTATTATCGCGGGGGTTGCATTGTTGTTTGTGGTGGTCATTATCGCCGTCAGCCTGCTGATGAAACGCGTGGTGTTGGGGCCGGTGGATCGTGCCCGCGAACACTGCAGCCAGATAGCCGCCGGGAAACTTAACGTTCCCGTTCCGGTAAAAGAGAATTCCGCTAATGAGATAGATAACCTGATGGCCTCAATGGAGCAGATGCGTCAGGCACTGCTTAGCACCATTGCGCAGGTGCGTGATGCCAGCCACACCGTTACCCATGCGGCGCAGGAGATTGCCTCCGGAAATATCGATCTCGCGTCGCGTACCGAACAACAGGCTTCGGCGTTAACCCAGACGGCAGCCAGCATGGAAGAGCTGAGCGCTACCGTCGCCAATAACACCGATAACGTTTCTCAGGCCGGAAAGCTGGTGCAGGATGCGGTGAATAATGCCCATACCGGTGAGACCGTTACCCGTGAAGTTATTGAAACGATGAATACCATCGCCGCGAACTCTAAACGCATCGAAGATATTACCAGCGTCATTAACAGCATTGCGTTTCAGACCAATATTCTGGCGCTGAATGCCGCGGTGGAAGCGGCTCGAGCCGGAGCACAGGGTCGCGGATTTGCGGTAGTGGCCAGCGAAGTTCGTACCCTGGCGCAGAAGAGCGCCGTGGCGGCGAAAGATATCGAGAACCTTATCGCGCAGTCGGTTGCCAGCGTGAAAGATGGCGCAGAACTGGTGAATCGATCCGGTGAAGTGATTGATGCCATCATTGTGTCGGTGAATAAGGTCAATACGCTGATGGAGCAGATCTCGGTCGCCTCTGAAGAGCAAAGCCGTGGCATCGGCCAGGTGGGTCAGGCGGTCACTGAGATGGACGGTGTGACCCAGCAGAACGCGGCGCTGGTGCAGCAATCCGCCGCTGCGGCCGCCTCTCTGGAAGAGCAGGCGCAACATTTAAGCCAGAGCATTGCCAGCTTTACCCTTCCTGCCCGCGCCTGATCCCACCGGGGGGTTTTGCTCCCCCGGTCTTTTTTTTCATTTTCTCAGCAATATTTTTCGCCGCCGTTCGTCTACCTCATCACAATCCACTACGGTAATGAGGAACAGACAATGAGAGAGATTGATATGCGCGAACACGGTCATCGGCGGGGGTTTGGTCACCACAGGATGGGAAAAGCGCTGGTGATTGGCGCGGTGGTGTTTGTCGGGCTGGGGCTGCTGGTGATGAGCCTGTGGAATGCGCTGCTGCCGGCCATTCTGGGGGTTAAGGCCATTGGCTTCTGGCAGGCGCTGGGGCTGCTGGTGCTGAGCCGCATTCTGTTTGGCGGCCTCGGTTTGCGTCCGGGCATGTTCGGTGCGCACCGCCGGATGCATGCGCGCTGGATGGCGATGACGCCTGAGCAGCGCGATGCGTTTGTCCGCCAGCGTCGCGAAGGGTTTGGTCGCCGTGGCCACTGCCGCTGGCATGAACAACGCGATGAGAAAGGTGATGATGCGGCGGAAAATGCGCAGGGTACGCGTGAGTGAGATGAAAGCCGATGCTGCGGGGCGCTCCCCGCTGATCTCTGCGCTGCAGGCCTGTCGTTCCCGGCTAAAAGCTTTTATTCACGGGCGAACGGCGGTGCAGGCGGATGCGGAAGACATTCTGCAGGAGGTGACCGCTCAGCTGATGAACCTGGAACAGCCGGTGGAGAATGTCGCCGCCTGGCTGTTTCGCGCGGCGCGGAATGAGATGACCGACCGTTCGCGCAAAAAACGGGAGGTCCCGCTCTCCGGTTACTTCGCTGCCGATGACGATAACGCCCCGGAAGAGGAGTATCTGAAAATGCTGATGTGGGAGGCACTTGGCCAGGCGTTGTCCGAACTGCCCGCAGCCCAGCGCGAGGTGTTTGAAAAGACGGAGCTGGAGGGCTACAGCATGAAGGCGCTGGCCGGGCTTTCCGGCACCAGCGTGCAGGCGCTGCTGTCGCGTAAACATAAGGCGGTGTTGTATCTGCGTGCGCGCCTGCGCGAACTCTATGCGGCGCTGATCGACGGCTGACAGACAAAAACTTACCCGGCCAGCCCTTGTGGATCCATCCCTATCGTTTATGCTTTGCCGTCTATGCCCGGAAGAGATGCTGCACAATGGCGGCGCCCGGGCGTACCGGAGAGGGACATGAAAAAGATACCGTTACTTTCGCTCCTGCTGGTCAGCGGCCTGGCGCAGGCGGCAGAGGCACTGCCCGAGGCGGTGAAAAACGTCGCAGAACAGCAAAATATCACGGAAATCAGGAAGATCGACCTGCCTGGTGGGGCACCGGCCTGGCTTGGACAATATCAGGATATGGGCGTAACCCTGTTTTTAACCCCGGACGGCAAGCATGTTGTTTCTGGTTATCTTTATGATGAGAAAGGTAAAAACCTGAGCGAGGCGGTTTTCCAGCAACAGATTTATGCGCCTCTCGGGCGGGAGATGTGGAAAAAACTCAATGCGGCCCATCCGCTGAAAGAGGGGGCGGAGAGCGCGCCGCGTAAGGTCTTTGTTTTCGCCGATCCGTTCTGCCCCTACTGCAAAGCCTTCTGGGCCGAAGCGCAGCCGTGGGTAAAGGCCGGTAAGGTTCAGCTGAACACGCTGCTGGTGGCCTTTCTCAGGCCCGAAAGCGGGCGCAATGCTTCGGCGATCCTCACGGCCCCCGACCCGGTTAGCGCCTGGCGGGACTATGAGCTGTCGGGCGGAAAAACGCTGCCTGAGTCGACAGGGGAAGGGGCCCGCAATACGGTGGCCGTTTTACAACAGCATCAGAGCCTGATGGACGCGCTGGGGGCGAATGCCACGCCGGCCATTTACTACATGAATGAGCAGAATGAACTGCAGCAGGTCGTCGGCATGCCGGATAAGAAGCAGCTGCTGGAGATGTTTGGCCCTGAGCCGTAACGCCGTCAGGCGCAGACGCGCTCGCTGCGCCTGATGCGGGCTAGCTTCCCCAGCGCTGTTTCAGGTAGTGGACGGCCTGCCGGGTCTGCGGCTGATTGAGATAGTCTTCGCGGAACAATATGGTGCCGCTCACGCCCGGCAGCGCATCGTTGAGGTCGAGCTGCTTTTTCAGCTCCGGCACGCCGCCATTTACCATCCAGTCGGGTTCATTTTTCGACGGTTCGCCCACTTTATAGAGTGCGACGCCAATATAGAGCCGCGTGCGCGTCGGTTTAACCACGTCCGCCCACCACTTTGTCAGTACATCATACCGCGCTGCGCTGCGGGAAAAGGGCCAGTAAATTTGCGGCACGATGTAATCCAGAAGCCCGAGCTGAACCCAGCGACGGGTGTCGGCATAGGATTCATCATACGCCGCTGCGCCGCGGGTATCAGAGCCGGCGGGATCAAAAGAGCGGTTGCGCCATACGCCGGCCGGGCTTACGCCAAACTGTACGTCCGGCTTATGCTGTTTAATCGCCCTGGAGACCTGCACGATCAGCTGCTCGGTATTATGCCTGCGCCAGTCGGCTTTTGAGGCAAAGCCCTGGCCATAGCGCGCATAGGTAGCGCTGTCGTTCAGCTTAGAGGAGGGCGTTTCGGCGTAGAAATAGTCGTCGAACTGGACACCATCCACCGGATAGCGGGTGACCACCTCTGTCACCACCTCGGTTATCCAGTCACGTACTTCCGGGATCCCCGGGTCGAGCACCAGCCGATCCCCGGCGGTACGCACCCACTGCGGATGCTGAACGTAGACGCTGGAGGGGTGGATATACGC
>JAFACP010000412.1 GCA_023425455.1 Pseudomonadota bacterium
TCGCTTTCAGCCCTTCCGGTCCGGAAAGATAGTGCTGCACAACCTCAAGCTTAAAGCTGAGAGAATACTTGCTCATAAAAAACTGCACCTTACTTTGTTGGGCGTCCAACTTTTTGGGTGCAGTTCAAGCTGAGAGGTTTTTTTTATTGTTGCTGGCGGTCACAGCGTATTCTGCCGCGCCGGACAGCGCTCCAGCAGCTCGACGCTACCGTCTTCGTTTTGCTGCTCCAGCAGGACATCAAACCCCCACAGCCGGTGAACATGCTTCAGCACCTCTTTGCGCCCCTTATCCAGCGGCGCGCGGTTGTGCGGAATGTAGCGCAGCGTGAGAGAGCGGTCGCCGCGCAGGTCCACATTCCAGACCTGAATATTTGGCTCCAGGTTGCTGAGATTGTACTGGGAAGAGAGACGCGAGCGGATCTCACGATACCCCTCTTCGTTATGGATAGCGGAAATTTCCAGATAGTTGTTACGATCGTCATCCAGCACGGTGAAGAAGCGGAAATCACGCATGATCTTCGGTGACATAAACTGGCTGATAAAACTCTCGTCTTTAAAATCACGCATCGCGAAATGCAGGGTCTCCAGCCAGTCAGAGCCGGCAATATCCGGGAACCAGTATCTGTCCTCTTCCGTCGGCGACTGACAGATCCGCTTGATATCCTGGAACATGGCAAAGCCGAGGGCGTACGGGTTGATCCCGCTGTACCACTGGCTGTTGTAGGCGGGCTGGAACACCACATTGGTGTGGCTGTGCAGAAACTCCATCATAAACCGTTCGGTGACTTTCCCTTCGTCGTACAGATGGTTGAGGATGGTGTAGTGCCAGAAGGTCGCCCAGCCTTCGTTCATCACCTGGGTCTGCTTCTGCGGATAGAAATACTGGCTGACTTTACGCACGATACGCAGGATCTCACGCTGCCACGGCTCCAGCAGCGGGGCGTTTTTCTCCATAAAATAGAGCAGGTTTTCCTGCGGCTCGGACGGATAACGGCGCGCCTCGGCAATGGTTTTCTCCTCCTCGCGTTTAGGCAGGGTGCGCCACAGCATATTGACCTGGCTTTGCAGATACTCTTCGCGGCTTTTTTGCCGGGCTTTCTCCTCCTGCAGGGAGATCTTCTGCGGACGTTTATAGCGGTCGACGCCGTAGTTCATCAGCGCGTGGCAGGAGTCGAGCAGCTTCTCCACTTCATCCACGCCGTAGCGTTCTTCACAGTCGGTAATGTATTTGCGGGCGAAAATCAGGTAATCGACAATCGAGCTGGCGTCCGTCCAGCTGCGGAACAGGTAGTTATTTTTGAAAAAGGAGTTATGTCCGTAACAGGCGTGAGCCATCACCAGCGCCTGCATGGTAATGGTGTTCTCTTCCATCAGATAGGCGATGCACGGGTTGGAGTTAATGACAATCTCGTACGCCAGCCCCTGCTGGCCGTGTTTGTACAGCCGCTCCGTTTCAATGAATTTTTTCCCGAACGACCAGTGCGGATAGTTGATGGGCATCCCGACGCTGGAGTACGCATCCATCATCTGCTCAGAGGTAATCACCTCAATCTGATGCGGATAGGTATCCAGCCGGTACAGCTTCGCTACGCGGTCGATTTCGGCCAGGTAGACATCCAGCAGCTCGAAGGTCCAGTCCGGTCCATCGCTCAGACGAGTGCTGTCCTTGTTCATGGGGTCAATTGTAGCCATTAGCGCGCCCTCATTGTTGGTCGCTCTCTCTGTCTGGAGAGCCTCCTGTAAAGCATAGAACACAGGCCATAAAAGCGTGCTGACGCAGAAAATTTTTCTTTGCGATTTCCCATTTTTGAAACGGTAAAAAAGCGGGTGTCATCAGTATTTTATGCTGGTTAAAAAAGGCGCGTAGCAGGAGATGCCAAATAACCCCTGTCCCCACTGACTGGGGGAGATGTGAGATAAGTCACCATAAAAAAGTCATATGTTGAATAATATTTTCATCTAGGTTATCAATCTGTAATTAGATGATTGTTCTTTTGCACATACTGGAGCAGCTATGCGTGTTGTGATACTGGGAAGTGGCGTCGTTGGGGTAACCAGCGCCTGGTATTTAAGTCAGGCGGGTCACGAAGTGACCGTTATCGATCGTGAGGCTGGCCCGGCACTGGAAACCAGTGCGGCGAACGCCGGACAGATCTCTCCGGGCTATGCGGCGCCGTGGGCTGCGCCTGGTGTGCCGTTAAAAGCCATTAAATGGATGTTTCAGCGCCATGCGCCGCTGGCGATAAGCCTCGACGGCACGCAGTTCCAGCTGAAGTGGATGTGGCAGATGCTGCGTAACTGTGACACCCGCCACTACATGGAAAACAAAGGCCGGATGGTACGGCTTGCGGAGTACAGCCGCGATTGCCTGAAAGCGCTGCGCGCCTCGACCGGCATTCAGTATGAAGGACGACAGGGCGGCACGTTACAGCTGTTCCGCACCGCACAGCAGTACGAAAACGCAACCCGCGATATTGCGGTCCTTGAAGACGCCGGGGTGCCGTATCAGCTGCTGGAAGCCAGCCAACTGGGGCAGGTTGAGCCTGCGCTGGCGGAGGTGGCCCACAAATTAACCGGCGGGCTGCGTCTGCCCAACGACGAAACCGGCGACTGCCAGCTCTTCACCAGTCATCTGGCGCAGATGTGTGAGCAGGCTGGCGTGACCTTCCGCTTTAACACCTCCGTCGACAAGCTGCTGTCGGAAGGGGAGAAGATCTACGGCGTGAAGTGCGGCGACGAGGTCATCAGGGCCGATGCGTACGTGATGGCGTTTGGTTCCTACTCCACCGCGATGCTGAAAGGCATTCTCGACATTCCCGTCTATCCGCTGAAAGGCTACTCGCTGACCATCCCGGTGAAGGAGGAGGACGGTGCGCCGGTCTCCACCATTCTTGATGAGACCTACAAAATCGCGATCACCCGTTTCGACAACCGTATTCGCGTAGGCGGCATGGCGGAGATTGTCGGTTTCAACACCGAGCTGCTTAAGCCGCGTCGTGAGACGCTGGAGATGGTGGTGGGCGATCTGTTCCCGCGCGGCGGTGCAGTTGAGCAGGCGACCTTCTGGACCGGGCTGCGCCCGATGACGCCGGACGGCACGCCGATTGTTGGCCGCACGCCGTTTAAAAACCTGTGGACCAATACCGGCCACGGTACGCTGGGCTGGACGATGGCCTGCGGCTCTGGCCAGCTGCTGAGCGATTTGATCTCAGGGCGCACCCCCGCGATTCCGTTTGACGATTTAAGCGCCGCGCGTTATCAATCAGGGTTTACCCCCTCGCGTCCACAGCACCTGCACGGCGCGCACAATTAACAAGGAGTCGTCATGTCCCGTCCTGTTCTGGCTCAGCTCAATCTGCAGGCCCTGAAGGATAACCTGCAGATTGTTCGTCGTGCTGCGCCAGCGTCACGTGTCTGGTCGGTGGTCAAAGCCAATGCCTACGGTCACGGTATCGATCGTATCTGGCAGGCGCTCAGCGCCACCGACGGCTTTGCGTTACTGAATATCGAAGAGGCCATCCTGCTGCGCGAGCGCGGCTGGAAAGGGCCGATTTTACTGCTGGAGGGCTTCTTCCATCAAGGCGACCTGCCGTTGCTCGACAAATACCGGCTGACCACCAGCATCCACAGCAACTGGCAAGTCAAGGCGCTGCAGGATGCCAGGCTGCAGGCGCCGCTGGATATTTACCTGAAGGTGAACAGCGGCATGAACCGGCTCGGTTTTCAGCCGGAACGGGTGCACAGCGTCTGGCAACAGCTGCGTGCGTTAAAGAACGTCGGCGAAATGACGCTGATGGCGCACTTTGCCGATGCCGAACAACCCGACGGGATCGCCTGCGCGATGACGCGCATTGAGCAGGCCGCCGAGGGGCTGGACTGCCCGCGTTCGCTGTCGAACTCGGCCGCCACCCTGTGGCACCCGCAGGCGCATTACAACTGGGTGCGTCCGGGTATTATTCTGTATGGCGCATCGCCGTCCGGCCAGTGGCAGGATGTGGCCAACATCGGCCTGAAGCCGGTGATGACCCTGCGCAGCGAAATCATCGGCGTGCAGACGCTGAAGGCCGGGGACACGGTGGGCTATGGCAGCCGCTACCGCGCCAGCGGTGAGCAGCGGATCGGGATTGTGGCGGGCGGCTATGCCGATGGTTATCCGCGCGTGGCGCCAACCGGCACCCCGGTATGGGTGGACGGCGTGCGCACCGGTACCGTTGGCACGATCTCGATGGATATGCTGGCGGTAGATTTAACCCCATGTCCGCAGGCGGGTATCGGTTCGCCGGTGGAGCTGTGGGGCAATGAGGTGAAGATAGATGACGTAGCGGCGGCGGCCGGCACGGTCGGCTATGAGCTGATGTGCGCTCTGGCGCCGCGCGTGCCTGTTGTGACGGTGTAACGTTAAGCGGCCGGGCAGGCGCCCGGCCAGCATCTTACTCCGGCTCGTCTTCTCTCGGCCGGACGCCGACTTTACGTACGGTGTTATCCTCTTTCTCCGCGACCGTCCAGATCATCCCGGCAAATTCGACCTGGTCACCGACCACCGGTGCAGCGCCGAGCAGTTGCTGAATAATTTCCCCCAGCGTCTGCTGCTTATCGCGATATTCAAGACCCTCTTCAAGGCCATAAATCAGCGCCACATCGGCGAATTTGGCGCTGGCTTCCAGAATAAAATCACCGAAGAAGCGCTGGTCGAGCGCAACCGGCGGCGACTGGCTGAACAGTTTGCCGAGGGCGGGGAGATCGCGCTCGCGGCCAATCACGCACAGAATATCGCCCTCCCGCAGACGGGTACTGCCGGTAGGGTGCAGCAGGGCGTTATCGCGGAACAGGGCCGCAATGCGCGTCTCTTCCGGCATATGCAGGTCGCGCAGGGATGCGCCAACGCACCATTTGTCGGCGCTGAGCTGGTAGACAAACTGCTCCCACGGGTTTTCCGGGTGGATATCCAGCCCCACGCGGGAGACCGGCCAGCCAACCGGCGGAACCACCACTTTCGCCTTTTTCGCCGCCCACTCCAGCGACGTGCCCTGGAAGAGCAGCGAGATCAGCACCACGAAGAACGCCACGTTAAAGAACAGCCGGGCGTGATCCAGCCCGGCCATCATCGGGAAGACGGCGAGGATGATAGGTACCGCGCCGCGCAGACCGACCCAACTGATAAAGATCCACTCACGCAGATTAAAGCCGCGGAACGGCAGCAGGCCGACAAACACCGACAGCGGACGGGCGAAGAAGATCATCCACGCGGAGAGAAGCAGCGCCGGAATAGCAATCGGCAGCAGATCGGACGGCGTTACCAGCAGACCCAGCACCAGGAACATGCCGATTTGCGCCAGCCAGGCCAGCCCGTCGAAGTTTTGCAGGATCGCGTGGCGATTGCGGATAGGGCGGTTGCCGAGCAGAAAACCACATAAATAGACCGCCAGGATACCGCTGCCGTCCATGACCGTCGTCAGGGCAAAAATCAAAATCCCGCCGCTCAGCGCCAGCAGCGGGTAAAGCCCCGAGGGCAGGGAGATACGGTTGATCATCTGCTGCAGCAGATAGCCGCCGGCGAGGCCAAACACAATGCCCAGCCCAAACTGCTGCACAATATGCAGGGCGAACATCCAGCTCAGGCCGCTCT
Source organism: Pseudomonadota bacterium (assembly GCA_023425455.1). Classification (GTDB taxonomy): domain Bacteria; phylum Pseudomonadota; class Gammaproteobacteria; order Enterobacterales; family Enterobacteriaceae; genus Enterobacter. The sequence continues at coordinate 5,627 of JAFACP010000412.1, forward strand.
CATGCTGCTGGATCATCTCAATGAGCGTGATGGTGAGAAACACCGCCATCGGATCGTTACTGCCGGATTCAATTTCGAGCGTAGAGCCGACACGCTCGTTAAGCCCTTTTCCGCCGAGCAGGGAAAAGACCGCCGCGGCGTCCGTCGAGCCAACAATCGCGCCGATCAGCAGCCCTTCCATGATGTTGAGCTTAAACAGCCAGGCCGCCATCATCCCGGTCAGGCCGGAGGTGATAAGCACCCCAACGGTGGCGAGGGATAGCGCCGGGCCAAGGGCCACGCGGAAAGAGCTGGCCTGGGTTCGCATACCGCCGTCCAGCAGGATCACCGCCAGCGCCAGGTTACTCACCATGTATGCGAAGGGATAGTTATCGAAAGGAATACCGCCGATGCCATCGATGCCGGCGAGCATACCGATGGCAAGAAAAATAACAAGAATAGGTATGCCGAGACGCGATGAAAACGAACTCAATAAAATACTACAGGTTACAAGGACGGAACCCAGAATGAAAAGGCTGATTATCGCTGCGGCATCCAATGTTGTCTTACTCCCACCTCAATGTTGCTGTTTCTTTAAAACCCTAACATATTAACGACAGAAGCCGCGGTTTATTAAGGGGGTTTAACGGCTTTTTTATGCCTTGATGACAGGATGACCGCTAATCATGAGCCGACTGCCTGAATCATCATGTCTTAAGGTTGCCTGCGCCCCCAGCGCCAGCGTCACGGTTTGCGGCTCATGTCCAAAAGCCAGTCCGGTAATGACCGGCGTCTTCAGCCGCGAGCGGATAAAATCGACCATCGTGTCGAAGGTATACCCGGCATCGTAGTCGTTCGGCTGCGAGCCGCTAAAGCTGCCGAGCACAACGGCCGACTGGCGCGCCAGTATACCGGCGTGATGCAGCTGCAGCAGCATGCGCTCGACGCGGAACGGGTGCTCATTGATATCCTCCAGCACCAGAATGCCGTTCTCGATCTGCGGCAGCCACGGTGTGCCAATCAGCGAGACCAGCATCGCCAGGTTTCCGCCCCAAAGCTGGCCTTCGCACTCCAGCTGCGGGCCAGAACCCTGCCACGCCACGCTGTAGGTCGGGTTTTGCAGCGCGCGCCAGAAGTGGGTGATGGTGAAATCGTCCGGCTCCGCCGCGCCAAAGTTACCGGCCAGCATCGGGCCACTGAAGGTGATGATGTTATGCAGCGCCAGCAGGCCCAGCTGGATAGCGGTGAAATCACTGTGGCCGCAGATAAGCAGCGGCGCGTGCTGCTGGCGTCTGGCCAGGCCTGACCAGTCAATGCGCTCCAGCAGACGGCTCGCACCGTAGCCGCCGCGTACCGCCAGCACGATATTGTTTTCCCCCGGCAGGTTCACCAGCCCGTTTATGTCTTCCAGTCGCTGCGCCTCGCTGCCGGCGAAACGCTGCAAACGGCGGGGGATAATTGTCTGATTTGCAACCGCGTGTCCGGATCCCAGTAAGCGCTGAACTCCCCGCTGCGCCGCCTCCTGGTTGATGCAGTAGCCGGAGGGGGCGATAAGATGAAACTGAGACATGGCAAATCCTTGCTGATTGAGAAACTAAATGCCTATATCATGCCGCCTATACGCTACCCGCTTCAAGGGGTAGCGTCACCGCGATGACCGGCTATAAGGACAGAAGACGTGAAATTGAGATGGTTTGCTTTTTTGATTGTGTTGCTGGCGGGCTGCAGTTCCAGACATGATTATCAGAATCCCCCCTGGAACCCGGACGTGCCGGTGAAGCGCGCCATGCAGTGGATGCCCTTCAGCGAGCAGGCCGGTAAGGCCTGGGGCGTCAGCCCGCGGCTGGTTACGGCGATCATTGCGGTGGAGTCCGGCGGCAATCCAACGCTTGTCAGCAAATCCAATGCCGTCGGGCTAATGCAGCTTAAGGCCTCGACCGCCGGGAAAGAGGTCTATCGCTATATGGGCTGGAGCGGGCAACCGTCAACCAGCGAGCTGAAAAATCCGCAGCGCAATATCTCGATGGGAACGGCGTACCTGAGCATTCTGGAACACGGTATCCTGAAGGGGATTAACGATCCTGAGGTGATGCAGTACGCGCTGGTGGTGTCGTACGTTAACGGTGCCGGCGCGTTGCTGAGAACCTTCTCCGCGGATCGACAGGAGGCGATTGCTGAAATTAACGGCATGGACAAAGAGGCGTTCTTCGAACATGTGGCGAAACATCATCCGGCACCGCAGGCGCCGCGCTACATCTGGAAAGTGCAAAAAGCGATGGATGCGATGTGATGGCAATGTCGGGCGGCGAAACGGCCGCCCGATCTCTGTCACAGCACTTTATTGGCGCGTTCGCGCGCTTCCCGCTCAAGTGAGAAAATAATGCGCTGCAGTTCACGCTCTGCGCCGGGGCCCACGTTAAGAAATCGAAAGCTCAGGCGTGGGGTGGTTATCGTTTCGTTTTTGCTGTCCACCACTTTTCGTTCGCTGATGGCAATCAGCTGGGCATCAAACCAGAATCGCCCCCAGCCGCCCATATCCAGTTCAATTTGAGAAAAACGCATCCCTTCGACTAATCCGTCGGGTTTTGGCGTATCCATCAGGGCGCCCATGCCGCCGAGGGAGAGGTCGAAGAGACGAAAACGGAACTCTTTCTTATCCGGCATTTTGGCTTTGCAGTAATACGCCGGGTGCAGCGGCGCGTTGATGCGGAAAAATTCGCGACGTTGCACAAACCACAAATTACCGGGCAGCGGGGTGACAAATGCCGGCAGGCCCTGATATTCACTCAGTTCCAGTCGCGGTATCACAAACTCGACTTTCGCTCCCTGCGTCTCGGCCATGACGGCGATATTTTCAGCCCGCATTACGGCGCGGTTCTCATACTCCTGGCTGCCGAGATCGACAACCAGACGTTCTGCGGAGGCGTCGAGGATCTTGCTGATAAACTGATTGGTCGACCAGCTGATGCGCAGCGGCACCTCACCCTTTTGCAGATCGCGTAATACCCCTAATACAGCCAGCGGATTTTGTTTCAGGAACTGCTCACTGTAATTACTCACGCCAGATGGCTCCTCGATAAGTGACGGACTGTCTATGCAGTATCGGCAGAGAAAAATGAAACTTAATACAAACCGGTGAGTTTTTTTCCGTATCACAATAATTTAAGTCGGTGAGATGAAACCGCTCAGGTGTCGATGACCTATAATTACACTATCTGCGCGAGAGGTTCCCGCGTGGGGATTACACCTGCAAGAGGGCATCGCTATGGGTATTATCGCCTGGATTATCTTCGGTCTTATTGCCGGCGCTATTGCCAAACTGATCATGCCAGGGCGTGACGGCGGCGGCTTTATCTTAACCTGCGTTCTCGGCGTCGTCGGGGCTGTGGTGGGCGGCTGGCTGGCGACCATGTTTGGTCTCGGAGGCAATATCAGTGGTTTCGATCTGCACAGTTTCCTGGTCGCCGTCGTGGGCGCCATTGTGGTGCTGGGCATTTTCAGGTTACTCAAACGGGCTTAGCATAATAAAGCGGCCCTCTGGAAAGGGCCGTTTGTTATCGCCCGCGACGGCAGACTACCGGGCTGCGCTTTTCGGCTCAGCCGTCGCATCGTTCGCTGCAGGCTGCATCTGCGGCACATTGTCACACGGCGTCGCTTCGGGGCAGACGCTATCCAGCATCTTCAGGGTCACGCCGTTGCTCCAGCCAAACCCGTCCTGCAGCGGATACTCGCCGCCGCCACCGCCTGTACCGGTTGTTGACACATCATATTTCTCCACCAGCTTCTTCTCGCGATCGTAGGTGTGCTGGACATTTTTCAGGAACCGCCACGTCACCTCCATGGCGACCTTATCATGCCCGTAATTCTGCAGCCCCTCGGCCGCAACCCACTGCAGCGGTGCCCAGCCGTTCGGCGCATCCCACTGCTGGCCGCTGTTGACGTTAGTGGTGGCAATCCCGCCCGGCTTGAGCAGGCGCGAGGCCGCGGCAGCCGCCACTTTATCGGCGCGCGCGCGGGAGGCGGCGTTCACATACAGCGGGAACAGCGCGGCGGCGGTAAGCTGGTTACGCACCTTTTTGTTTTTGAGATCGTAATCGGCATACCAGCCCTGCTGTTCATTCCACAGCGTCTCTTCAATGGCTTTCTGGCGGGCGGTGGCAAGGGCGTCGTACTTCGCGGCGTCTGCGCTATCACCGGCCTCCTGACTGGCCCGGGCCAGCAATTTTTCCATTTTGAACATCAGGGCATTGAGATCGACCGGGATAATCGAGGTGGTGCGAATGGTGCCGAGATTGTGCGGATCGTCCATCCAGCGGGAGCTAAAATCCCACCCGGAGGCGGCGGCCGCTCGCAGATCGCGGTAGATCGCGGTTGCCGGACGCTCAGGATTGTTCTTCGCGGTGGTGACATCATCCAGCCAGGATTCCGGGCGCGGGGTATCACGATCGTCCCAGTAGCGGTTAAGCAGCGCGCCGTTGTCCAGCCTGACTACCCGTTCGCTCGCCTCGCCCGGCTTTAGCATTTCGCTCCCGGCCATCCACCACGCATACTCTTTCGCCATCTGCGGGCGGTATTTTTTCAGCGCGTCGGCGTCGTGGGTTGCCAGCAGTTCGACCATCAGGGAGAAAAATGGCGGCTGCGAGCGGCTGAGATAGTAGCTGCGGTTGCCGTTGGGGATATGCCCCCAGGCGTCAATCTCATAGGCGAAGTTATCCACCATGTCGCTGATTTTGTCCCAGTGACCGCTTTCCTCCAGCCCCAGCATGGTGAAATAGCTGTCCCAGTAGTAGACCTCCCGAAAGCGGCCGCCCGGCACCACATAGGGTTTGGGCAGCGGCAGGAGCGAGTCCCATTTGCCGGCTTTGTCGGTGGTGCGGGTCAGCACCGGCCACAGGTCGTCAATATGGGCGCGCAGGCTCTGCCCGGCAGGGGGGACGTATTTTTCTCCCTCAGACGGCAGGGTGAAGTTCATGTCGACAAAATGGCGTAAATCGAAACCAGACTGATTCCGCTGCATGCGGTAGTCGGCGAGAATGGTCAGCGGATCGCTTTTCGGCACCGCATCGGCAAAGGTTTTTTGGTCCGGGAAAAGTCGGGCGCTCTGCACGTCGCCAAACAGTGGGCCCAGTAAGATATCAGGCGGGGCGGTCGGGGCGGATGCCGGCTCCTGCGCATGGCCTGACGCGGCGACGGCCAGCAGGGAACTTCCCAGAACAAGGGGCAAAAGTGCGGGGCGCAGCTTTTGAGGAAATGTCATCGGTTCTTCTCCTTTTTCCGCTGAGCAGCAACTGTGCTGTTTTTTATCACCCCAAAACCATAGACGAATATTCCGCCTCCCGTGTGGCTTATCTCCCATTATGCGCACTTCGTCCGCGTCGGGCTGGGATCAGATCTCTTCTGACGTCGGGCTGTGCTCCCGCAATGTTCCCGGTGCAAAGCCGACGATGCGCTTGAATGCGCGACTGAATGCCGCCAGTGAGCCATACCCCAGTCGCAGCGCAACGGTCTCGACCGGCTGGTTCTCGTGGCGAATATACTGGATCGCCAGCCGCATACGCAGCGCGCTGAGGTATTTTGCCGGGGTCGTGCCGGTGGCGGCGAGAAAGCGCTCGGCGAACACCGAGCGCGAGGTACCGGCTTCCCGGGCCAGATCCGCCACGCTCCAGTTCACGCCGGGCTCCCGGTGCATGGCATAAATCGCCCGGCTCAGGCGCGGGTCGTTCAGCACCTGAACCCAGCCGGTTGCCTTGCCGCATCCGGATTCGACCCAGCCGCGAACGATGAGGGCGGCAACCACGTCCGCCAGACGGGCGAGGATCCCGGCAAACCCGAC
>JAFACP010000429.1 GCA_023425455.1 Pseudomonadota bacterium
GTCAACGGCAAGCTGAACGGCATTCCGATCTCGGTGACGGCGCGCGTCTTCTATTTCAACGACGAAACCTGGAAAAAAGCGGGCATTGAATACCCGAAAACCTGGGACGAACTGATGGCGGCGGGTAAAGCGTTCGAGAGCAAGCTCGGCAAACAGTATTACCCGGTGGTACTGGAGCATCAGGACACCCTGGCGCTGCTCAACTCGTACATGATCCAGAAATACAACATCCCGGCCGTAGACGAGAAAACCAAAAAATTCTCTTACAGCAAAGAACAGTGGGTTGAATTCTTCCAGACCTATAAAAAGCTTGTGGACAGCCACGTGATGCCGGACACCAAATACTATGCCTCGTTTGGTAAGAGCAACATGTATGAGATGAAGCCGTGGATCCAGGGCGAATGGGCGGGAACCTACATGTGGAACTCCACCATCAACAAATACTCCGATAACCTGAAGCCACCGGCAAAACTGGAGCTGGGCAGCTACCCAATGCTGCCGGGGGCAACGGACGCGGGCCTGTTCTTTAAACCAGCGCAGATGCTCTCTATCGGCAAGTCCACGAAAAACCCGGAAGCAGCAGCGAAGCTGATTAACTTCCTGCTGAACAGCAAAGAAGGTGTCGACACCCTGGGACTGGAGCGCGGCGTGCCGCTGAGCAAAGCGGCCGTACAGTTCCTGACCGAAGACGGCACCATTAAAGAGAGCGATCCGTCAGTCGCCGGCCTGCGTCTGGCCCAGTCTCTGCCGGCGAAACTCTCCGTCTCACCTTACTTTGACGATCCGCAGATCGTGGCCCAGTTTGGCACCTCTCTGCAGTACATCGACTACGGGCAGAAAACCGTGGAAGAGACTGCCGCAGATTTCCAGCGCCAGGCCGAACGGATCCTGAAACGCGCCATGCGCTAAGCCTCCGGACCTCTGCATACCCTGCCGCTGCTGTGGCGGGGTATTTTTTTATCTCAAGGAGAGAAAAATGAAAGGCAAAATCATCCCACTACGTTTTCGCAGCCGCCAGGACAGTAAAACCGGGCACGAGGTGATACGGATGACGCCCCCACATATTATTTGTCACCGTAACTACTTCTATCAAAAATGCTTTACCGCCGATGGCAACAAACTGATCTTCGGCGGCGCGTTTGAAGGCCACTGGAACTACTATTTGCTTGATATCCCCCGACAGCAGGCCACCCAGCTCACCGAAGGCGCGGGCGATAACACCTTTGGTGGCTTTTTATCCGAGGACGATCGTACCCTGTGGTACGTCAAAAATGGCCGCCAGCTGAGGCGCGTCTCGCTGGATGATTTTGAAGAACAGATTGTCTATGAAGTCGATGACGACTGGGTTGCCTACGGCACCTGGGTGGCAAACAGCGACTGTACCCGACTCGTCGGCATCGAAATCAACAAACGCGACTGGCGGCCGCTGACCGACTGGCGCAAATTCCGCGACTTTTACTTCACCCGACCGGAATGTCGTCTGATCAACATCGATCTGCGCACCGGTGAGCGTCGGGTGATGCTGCAGGAAAACCGCTGGCTGGGGCACCCGATTTACCGTCCGTTCGACGACGCCACCGTCGCGTTTTGCCACGAAGGCCCGCGTGATGCCATCGATGCGCGGATGTGGCTGATTAACGCCGACGGCAGCCACGTCCGCAACGTTCGCCAGCACGCCCCCGGCGAAAGCTTTACTCATGAGTTCTGGGTACCGGACGGCTCTGCGCTCTATTACGTCGCCCACCGGGAAAACGATCCCCGGCGCTATCTGTACAGTGCCGATCCGCAGTCGCTGGAAAACCGCCTGCTGATGGCCATTCCGCCCTGCTCTCACCTGATGAGTAACCATGACGGATCGCGGGTCGTTGGCGATGGCGCACCGCATAACACCGGCGACATCAGCCTCAACGATCCGTTTATCTGGGTCTTTGATCTGCAGGCAGGCACGCAGAAAGCGATTTGCCAGCACAACACCAGCTGGAAAGTGCTGGACGGCGACCGTCAGGTCACGCATCCGCATCCTTCGTTTTCACCGGACAACCGCTGGGTGCTGTATACGTCGGATGAAGAGGGGATGCCGGCGCTGTATCTGGCGCGGGTGTGAATGAATAACAGAAAGTCTGTCGGCTCCGTCCGTCAGACTTTCTTCGTGGGATCTACGCCAGCGACCACGCGCCTGCATGATCCAGCGCCATCAGGCCCTGGCTGGCAAACAACGATAACGCCCGGTCATCGGCATCCGGATAGATACGACTGCTGAGGCACGCCTCGCCATCATTAACAAACACTTCAACCGACGAGCTATCGAAAAAGATCCTTAAGCTGAGGCTGGCGTGCATGTCCAGCGCAATGCTTCGTACGCCGCACAGCCCATACTCCGGATAGCGACGCTCCAGCACCAGGCGCTGCATCTGATCGTCAACATAGATACGCAGCCCCTCTCCAAGAAAGAGCCCGTACTGCTCAGCGGTGCTGCTGGCGCAGTCGATCGTCAGATTGACCTCCACCGCCTCGCAGCGCCCGAGCACCCTGCTGTGCTGATTTTGCAGCGTACTCACCGGCCACGGGAACCAGCATCCGCGCAGGCTCTCAACCTCTTTTGCCGGTCGCATCTGCAGGCGATTATCCGCGCCCAGACTCAGCTCGCGAGGCAGGGAAAGCATACCTGCCCAGCCATCCTGCTGTTCCGGCAGAGGGGATTCCCACATATCCAGCCACCCGATAACCAGGCGCCGGCCATCGGGGGCGAGAAAGCTCTGCGGGGCGTAAAAATCATGTCCGTGATCCATCTCGGTAAATGACGATTCCCGTCTGAACGGTTCACCGGGCTGCCATGCCCCGACGATACATCCGCTCTGGAACAGGTTGCGGTTGCGAAAGCCCTCTGCCGCCATCCCCTGGGGTGAAAACATCAGCACTCGCTTGCCGCTGAGCGTGAAGAGATCCGGGCACTCCCACATGTATCCCTCCCCCTCCCCGGCCTCCGCCAGGATCCCCTCCTCCTGCCACTGACGCAGATCGTCCGA
>JAFACP010000249.1 GCA_023425455.1 Pseudomonadota bacterium
GTGTTTGAGCAGGAGCCGCTGCCGGTTGACTCCCCGCTGCTGACGCTGCCAAACGTGGTTGCCGTGCCGCACATTGGCTCAGCGACCCACGAGACGCGCTACAACATGGCGGCGACCGCCGTGGATAACCTGATCGCCGCGCTGGGCGGGAAGGTTGAGAACAACTGCGTTAACCCGCAGGTACAGCAATAGAAACGAAAAAACCCGCCTTCCGGCGGGTTTTTGAATTCTGTGCGACGGGGTTGAAAGCTTACAGGCTTACAACGTTACCCGCTGCCGGGCCTTTAGCGCCGCTTTCGATGGTGAAGGACACTTTCTGACCTTCGTCCAGAGATTTGTAGCCATCGTTCTGGATAGCAGAGAAGTGTACGAACACGTCTTTAGAGCCATCGTCAGGAGTGATGAAGCCGAAACCTTTATCAGCGTTGAACCATTTTACCAGACCAGTCATTTTACCAGACATAGAAATTACCTTATTAACAGATGTATTGTGCCTTCCGGCGCGATGGGTTGCGTTACAGATTTCTAAGCGATGAAGGAAGGGTCACTACGAAGGGTATCTATGGATAACAATCTGGACTGCTTTACTAAACTGCTTTAGGTCTGTGTAACAAACCGACGTGCACAGTTATACCGATGTGGTTAGTGAATGACAAGCGTTATTTTGGACAGCGATAAAAAACCCCGCAGCAGGCGGGGTTTTTTGGCTTATTCGGTGGCGGCGACGGCGGCGCTCCACGCCTGGCTAAAGGCCTGGTGCTGGGACGCCAGCGGCCCAATCAGCGTATTGTACTGGCTCGCCTGCTGCGACGTCGGGAACTGGATCCCGTTGGAGACGAAGCTCACCTGCGTACCCTGCTGTGAGATGTAATCGCCCACCTGCACCAGCTGCTGCGTGAAAATCTGGGCGGCCGGGATCAGTGGTTGCAGGGCGTCGGAAGGTTTAGTCACCACTTTCTCATACACCCTGTCGAAGACCGGCTTGAGATCGTCGCCCTGCTTCAGCGCGGAACGCGACGCATCCGCCTGCATTTTGGCGTTCTGCAGCTGCTGGCTCAGTACGCCCAGTGCGCCGTTTGACTGGCGCAGCGGCTCACGCTGGGTCATATAATCCTGCGGGACACGGATTGCATTCACGCTGTCCACAACCGGACGCAGACCAGAGTCCATCGCCTGGCTCACCTGCTGTGAATAACCATAAAGAATGGCGTAATCCGAGACGAAAGGACCAAACTGTTTTTTCTGATCCGCAGTCAGCGTTGGTAAACGCTCGCCGCTGCGCATCACGGTATTCTGCAGAAAATCGATAAACGCTTTGCGCTGATCGCCCTCTTTATCGAAACACCCGCTCAGGCTAACTACCATTAATAACGCCGCAACAGGCGCAAACCAGCGAGAGCAGGACTTTCCTGTCGCCATTTTATTACTCCTTTCACCCAAAAAAGCGCACACCGGCACACGCGTGCCCGACGGCTTACAAGGATAGTCCAGGTCAGCCCGGCAAGAAACTCTTTTCATGCAAAACGGCGATTGCCGATTTATGACTTCTCTTTTACAAAAAAAGTCCTGCGCCCCTGAGTGATGGGGAATCAGGTAATTAGCGTCACCTCCCGGCGGCGAAAACGCCCGCCGGACCGATCACCGCACGATTAATCACAGGGGCGTCGATCGCGCCCCTTTTTTAGCGACTATTCTTAACTGGCTCTCTGATGTTCACGATCCCGCTGTGTGATTTAAGAGGAGTTCTCAATGGAATATAAAGATCCTCTGTTTGAGCTGCTGAGCAGTCTGGAACAGATTGTTTTTAAAGATGAAGCGCAGACGATTACCCTGCAACACCCTTCCAATCCCTTTACAGAATTTGAGCGATTGCGCAAAGGGACAGGACTGAAAACAGATGAATTCGCCAGAGAAATGGGCGTGAGTGTCGCAACGGTGCTGGAGTGGGAGTCAAAGCGTGTGAAACCCTCCGCCACCGAGTTGAAGCTTATGCGCCTGATTCAGGCCAACCCTGCCCTCGGCAAACAGATTGCGTAATGACCCCGAATGCCCCCGCGCCTGCGGGGGTTTATGCTTTACAGGCGTTCACTGCGCCACCCGGACACATCCCACACCAGCTGATGCGTCAGTTTTACCCCCCGTAGAAAGTCTTCATCGTGCGACACCACCAGCAGCGCGCCCGGAAAACCGGCCAGCGCCGCTTCAATCGCCTGAACCGAGGCCAGATCCAGATGGTTGGTCGGCTCATCAAGCAGCAGAAGCTGTGTCGCCTCTTCCTGCCACAGCACGCACGCCAGCGCCGCTTTCAGGCGTTCGCCGCCGCTCAACGCCGCCAGCGGCAAGGTGATCTTCTCCGCCCCAAGCTGAAGCTGGGCTAACCGGCTACGCAGCACGCCCTCTTCCAGCGGGGTATGACGCACGTTAAGGTGCGTCATCACTGACGCAGAGAGATCCAGACATGACAGGTGCTGATCGAGATACGCGCATTTCACCGGCACCTGACAGGTGCCCGAACGCGGGGCTATCTCGCCGAGGATCACCTTCAATAGCGTCGACTTCCCGCAGCCGTTTGGCCCTTTTAGTGCCACGCGCATCGGCCCGGCCATACGCCAGTCGAGAGGCGGCATGGTCACATACGGCAGCAGCAGATCCTCCAGCACCAGCACCTGTTTCCCCCCGGCAATCTGACTGGCGGGCAGGGTGAAGATCACCGGGTTCTCCTCTGCCACCCGCTCACGCGCCTTGTTCACGGCGTCGTTCAGCGCACCGTTTTGATCGTCATGCTGTTTTTTCCAGGCAGCAATACGCGCCTTTGCCGCCCCTTTGTATTTGACCCGCTCAAACGAGGCGATATTCAGGGTATCGACCGTGCGCAGGGTTTTTGCCGAACGCCGCTGGCTGTCGTCATGCTCTTTTTGCATGCGGGCGCGGGTACGTTTGCGCACGGTGGCAGCCTGTTCCAGCGCCGCGCGGGCGGCCTGCTGTTCGGCATCCCGTTGCCGCGTGTAGTCGGCATAATTTCCGCCATAGCTGTGCAAACCGGAAGGGCTCAGTTCAAGAATGCGCGGCACCTGCGCCAGTAACTCACGATCGTGCGAGGCAACCAGCACCCCGCCCTGATAGCGGGCAAGCTGGTCTGCGAACCACTCCCGTCCCTGCCGATCGAGATGGTTGGTGGGTTCGTCCAGCAGCAGATAACCGGCGCCTGCCGTCAACGCTCCGCACAGCAGTGCGCGAATGCGTTCGCCGCCGCTGAGTGCTGTGGCGGGTTTATCGGGATCAAACGGCGGCAGTTGCGCGTCGATAAACGCCGCGCTCAGGCGCTCTGTCAGATCCCAGGAACCGTCGAGGGTGTCCAGATCGTCAGGCAGGTAATCCCCGCTGTCGATGCGACTGCGCGCCGCAAAAATCGCCTGATAGCCGAGCAGTTCCGCAAGCGTGGTTTGCGTGGAAATCACCGGCTGCTGGGCCACATAGACCTGCGTCGTGTAGCGCTCAATATGGCCGCTGGCGGGTTCATCAACGCCGGCCAGCAGGCGCAACAGCCGGGTCTTTCCACTGCCGTTGCGGCCAACCAGCGCACAGAGAGCGGGCTCCAGCGAGACGCTCAGCGGGCCAAAAAGGGTATCGCCCGTCGCAAACTGACAGGTGACCTGATGCAAAATAAAAGAAGGGATCCGGGCAAAATGCGCCATAAGCACTCCTGAATGAAATCTAAACATCCCCTGCCGACGCGATCGCGTTTAGCAAGGCTCGAAATTCATCAGTCGTGTTTGTTCATTTTGGGGGGGCGCTCCAGAGGAAAAAATGTTGCAGGGTTCAGGATAGCGGTAATGTGTTGACCATTTCAAGGCTCACGTTTCGGCGAGACTCGCCCTGTAACGCAGGAAGGCATACCCGGAACACGCCCTCCCCTCAGCTCTGTGGCGAAAGAAAATAGGGCGATAAGCCCGCTTCTTATTGCCGCAATTTTGCGAGCCTCTTTCCAGAAATATTATTATCCTCAGCGACATAGCGCAAAACGATTGCCGCCTGTTTTGATGAGCAGTACGTTCACTTCGCACCTGCGCAATCAGGTGCCAGGATTGGAACCCTGATTCACTTCACTGACGACACAGGCTCTGTGTCGTACGGCCTGTTGCACTCCAATGGCGGGCCGGACAGGGGCGCTGCAAAGCGCGCTGGTGTCAGTGAGGCCAGTCGTTCCAACTCTGTTCGGTTCTGCCACCCGCGAGCTTGGAACCTCCGGTGGCGGAAGATATACCACTCACTGAGGTTAATGTTATGTCTACCACTGACGCTTTAATCACCCAGCCCTTTAGCCACGCGACCGATTTCACCGAACTGGCGGATCACTGCATACGGTTTACCGACGCGCTGGTGGAGTGCGGCAACCCCGCGCAAAAGATGGCGCTCTGCGGGCAGCTCTCCGCCTGTCTGAACCTGCTGCAGCCAACGCTGCTGGAGCCTGTTCCGGAGATCGTTAAAGCGAGCCTGACCGTGGAAGAACTCCCGTCACGCCTGCCGGCGTTTGAGCCCGACAGCGAGCAGCTGGGATGTTACTGTCAGACGCTCACGCAGTTGCTGATCAACGGTTCACTGCCACCGCAGGCAGAGATCGTGATGGAAGATTTGCTGTGTGAACTGGTCGGCTATTATGCCGATACGCTGAAGGCCCCGCGCTGGCTGCAGACCGACACGGGTACGATTGCCATCAGTTGAACGACCGGGTGGCGCAGGGGTATGAACCCGAGCCATAAAAAAACCCGCCGAAGCGGGTTTTGTCGCGCAGAACGAAGGTTACTGCAGCAGCGAAATATCCGCGACCTGCAGGAAAAGCTCACGCAGCTTAGTCAGCAGCGTCAGACGGTTGATACGCACCTCTTTATCGTCGGCGTTCACCATCACGTTCTCAAAGAACTCATCCACCGGCTCGCGCAGAGAAGCCAGCTCCACCAGCGCTTCCTGGTAGCGGCCTTCGGCGAAGAACGGCTGCAGCTTATCGCGCAGGACAACCAGATGGGTCGCCAGCTTGATCTCTGCGGCTTCTTTCAGCACCGAGGCGTGAACGGTGTCGTTCAGCGTCTCTTCCGATTTCGCGAGGATGTTAGACACACGCTTGTTGGCTGCCGCCAGCGCCGCCGCCTCTTCCAGGGTGCGGAAGTGGGAAACCGCCTTCATGCGCGCATCGAAATCGGCAGGACGGGTCGGACGACGCGCCAGCACCGCCTGAATGGTGTCAACGGTGAAGCCTTCATCCTGATACCAGGCGCGGAAGCGACCGAGCATAAAGTCGATAACGTCGTCCACGACCTTCGCGTTGGTCAGCTTGTCACCGTACAGACGTACCGCCTCTTCGGTCAGGGTCTGCAGATCCAGGTTCAGGTTCTTCTCAACGATGATGCGCAGCACGCCGAGCGCAGCACGACGCAGCGCAAACGGATCTTTGTCACCTTTCGGATGCTGACCGATACCGAAGATCCCCGCCAGGGTATCCATCTTATCGGCGATGGCCACGGCACAGGCCACCGGGTTAGACGGCAGATCGTCACCGGCGAAGCGCGGCTGATACTGTTCGTTCAGGGCCACGGCGACGTCTTCCGCTTCACCGTCGTGACGCGCGTAGTGCATGCCCATCACGCCCTGGGTGTCGGTGAACTCGAACACCATGTTGGTCATCAGATCGCACTTGGAGAGCAGGCCCGCGCGGGTGGCGTGGTTGACGTCCGCACCGATTTCACGGGCGATCCAGCCGGACAGCTCCGCGATACGGTCGGTTTTGTCGCGCAGCGTACCCAGCTGCTGCTGGAACAGCACGGTCTCAAGACGCGGCAGGTTATCTTCCAGACGCTTTTTACGGTCGGTGTTGAAGAAGAACTCCGCATCCGCCAGACGTGGACGCACCACCTTCTCGTTACCGGAGATAATCTGCTGCGGATCTTTCGATTCGATGTTGGCGACGAAGATGAAGTTTGGCAGCAGTTTGCCGTCATCGGCATAGACCGGGAAGTACTTCTGGTCACCCTTCATGGTGTACACCAGCGCTTCTGCCGGCACCGCGAGGAATTTCTCTTCGAACTTCGCGGTCAGCACCACCGGCCATTCCACCAGCGAGGTGACCTCTTCCAGCAGGCTTTCGCTCAGATCGGCGTTACCGCCAATTTTGCGCGCCGCCGCTTCCGCGTCGGCTTTGATTTTGGCTTTACGCTGCGCGTAATCGGCCATGACTTTGCCGCGCTCCAGCAGGATCTGCGGATACTGGTCGGCATTGTCGATGGTGAACTCTGGCTCGCCCATAAAGCGGTGGCCACGGATCACGCGATCGGACGCCACGCCCAGGATGGTGGCCGGGATCACGGTGTCGCCCAGCAGCAGGGTCACGGTGTGAACCGGACGCACAAAGTGAACCTCTGACGCGCCCCAGCGCATCAGTTTTGGAATCGGCAGCTTCGCCAGAGAGGTGGCAATCATCTCTGGCAGCAGCGCTTCCGCACTCTCGCCTTTGACGTGTGCGCGGTACAGCAGCCATTCACCTTTGTCGGTGACCAGACGCTCGGCCTGGTCTACGGTGATCCCGCAGCCACGCGCCCAGCCTTCTGCCGCTTTGCCTGGCTTGCCTTCGGCGTCAAACGCCTGAGCGACCGCCGGGCCACGTTTTTCCACTTCACGATCCGGCTGAGACGCCGCCAGGTTTGCCACCTTCAGCGCCAGACGACGCGGGGCCGCAAACCATTCAATTTTACCGTGTGCCAGGCCAGCGTTATCCAGCTCAGCGGTCACGTTCGCAGCAAAAGATTCCGCCAGGCTGCGCAGGGCTTTTGGTGGCAGCTCTTCGGTGCCGATTTCCACCAGGAAAGTTTTCTCAGACATGGCCGCCTCTTAATCGTTCTCTTTGATGACTACTGACTTGTTGCACATCGGGAAGCCAAGGGCTTCACGGGGCGCATAGTACGCTTCTGCAACGGCTTTGGTCAGGGTACGAATACGCAGAATGTAACGCTGACGTTCAGTCACGGAGATCGCTTTGCGGGCGTCCAGCAGGTTGAAGCTGTGGGCGGCCTTCAGAATACGCTCGTAAGCAGGCAGCGGCAGCGGAGTCTCCAGCGCCAGCAGCTGCTGGGCCTCTTTCTCGTACTGCTCGAAGCAGGTGAACAGGAAGTCCACATCGGCGTATTCGAAGTTATAGGTGGATTGCTCAACTTCGTTTTGATGGAACACGTCGCCGTAGGTGGTTTTACCCAGCGGGCCGTCGCTCCAGACCAGGTCGTAAACGCTGTCTACGCCCTGAATGTACATGGCCAGACGTTCCAGACCGTAGGTGATTTCACCGGTGATCGGTTTACACTCCAGACCGCCAACCTGCTGGAAGTAGGTAAACTGCGTCACTTCCATACCGTTCAGCCACACTTCCCAGCCCAGACCCCAGGCACCCAGCGTTGGGTTTTCCCAGTTATCTTCCACAAAACGAATATCGTGGATGGTCGGGTCCATACCCAGCTCTTTCAGTGACCCGAGATACAGCTCCTGAATATTGTCTGGTGATGGCTTAATCACCACCTGGAACTGATAGTAGTGCTGCAGACGGTTCGGGTTTTCGCCGTAACGGCCATCGGTAGGACGGCGGGATGGCTGAACATAGGCGGTGGCCATTGGCTCTGGCCCTAACGCACGCAGGCTGGTCATCGGGTGTGATGTGCCGGCGCCGACTTCCATGTCCAGAGGTTGAACAATGGTGCAGCCCTGACGCGCCCAGTAATCCTGTAAGGTCAGGATCAGGCCCTGGAAGGTCTTGGTATCAAACTTTTGCATAGTATGTCGTGCTGGATACGTGTGGTTTTAAATGGAAGGGACCAGTA
This sequence comes from Pseudomonadota bacterium, assembly GCA_023425455.1. Lineage (GTDB taxonomy): Bacteria > Pseudomonadota > Gammaproteobacteria > Enterobacterales > Enterobacteriaceae > Enterobacter. The sequence continues at coordinate 7,857 of JAFACP010000249.1, forward strand.
TACCCGCTGACTGCAAGATATACAGTACGAAACGGGTTTGTTTAGGGAAAATTGGGAAATAAGCTTTTCAGGGCGTTACGCGTCAGCGTCTGGCGTCTGCCTGCCCGCACAGGTCAGCGCATTGAAAGGTGCAAAAACTGACCATCCGCATCAAAAGAGCAGACAAAGCCCTCTTTACGGGACGTATGGCCGCGCATTTCATAGCTTCCCTGAAAGCGTTCGAACCCGGTGACATCGATATGCTGCACGCCGGTGTTATAGCGCCGGGCCGCGCGATCTTTGCAAAGCTGCTCCATATCCAGCGAGCGTGTCGGGCTGACCCTTCCCTGCTGCGCTTTTTGCGGCGGATTTTTCTGCGGGGCACTGCATCCTGCCAGCATCAGCAACAAAAAGAGTGACGCCGCGCGCGTGATCATCATTATATTTACCGCCCTGATTTATGGCTGTTATTTTTAGGTGTAAAGCATTTATCGCTACCGGTCTGGCATTCTGCGAATCTCACGCCCTTCAGGCAAGCCGGCAAAAACAAACTCAGACTTTTCCAGTGAGAAACTTTCTTATAACGGCAGTCACACTCTTTTTACCAGCAAGACAGAGGCACTGATGCAGTCAAAAATTAACTGGATTGATAACCTGCGGGGGATCGCGTGTCTGATGGTGGTGATGATCCACACCACCACATGGTATGTCACGCACGCGCACAGCATCAGCCCTGTGAACTGGGACATGGCGAATATCTTAAACTCCGCGTCCCGCGTCAGCGTGCCGCTGTTTTTTATGATTTCCGGCTTTCTCTTTTTTGGCGAGCGCAGCGCACAGCCCCGCCATTTTGTGCGCATCGCGTGGTGCCTGCTTTTTTACAGCGCCGTCGCGCTGCTCTATATCACCCTGTTTACCTCGATTAACCCCGGCCAGTCGCTCAGGTTTGTGCTGCAAAAGCCGGTGTTCTACCATCTGTGGTTTTTCTTCGCCATTATCGTGATCTACCTGGT
>JAFACP010000251.1 GCA_023425455.1 Pseudomonadota bacterium
TGCTGGCGCGCTATCTCAGCCCGCGCTGGTCGATCGCTGGCATTCAGTCACCCCGTTCGCAAGGGCCGATGCAGCAGAGTGCGGATCTGGACGGCGTAATCGAACACCATCTGGCGACCCTGCGCGCGCAGCAGCCGCACGGGCCCTATTATCTGTTCGGCTATTCCCTTGGCGGGACGCTGGCGCAGGGCATTGCCGCCCGGTTGCGCCAGCAGGGGGAAGCGGTCAACTTCCTCGGCCTGCTGGACACCTGGCCGCCGGAAACGCAGAACTGGGCGGAAAAGGAGGCCAACGGCCTCGATCCCGACGTGCTGGCGGAAATTGAACGCGAGCGACAGGCGTTTATCGCCGCGCAGCAGGGGCAGGGAGAGAGCGATCTGTTCCACGCCATTGAGGGTAACTACGCCGATGCGGTGCGGTTGCTCACCACCGCGCACAGCGCACGTTTCGACGGTAAAGCGACGCTGTTTGTCGCCGAACGTACGCGCACGATGGATCCGCAGCTCGCCTGGGCGCCGTGGGTGGGTGAGCTGGAGGTGTACACTCAGGACTGCGCCCACGTGGATATCATTTCACCGCAGGCCTTTGAGAAGATAGGACCGGTACTGAAGGCGATACTGGGATAACGTCAACAGCGCCGGGTAGCGGCTTTGCCTTACCCGGCCTGCCTTTATCCTCCTGCTCCGGCGCTAAGCGTCGGCCCAGGGGGACGACCAGCGGCGTGCCCGCCACCGGATCGTCAATAATCATGCAGCGCATACCGTAGATCTGTTCGATCAACGCCGGGGTGACAATCGCCTTCGGCGCGCCCTGCGCCACAATCTCACCGTCCCGCAGCGCAATCAGATGGGTGGCGTAGCGGCAGGCCTGGTTCAAATCATGTAATACCGCCGCCAGGGTATAGCCCTGAGTGCGGTTCAGCTCGCTTAACAGCTCCAGCAGATCGATCTGATGGCTGATGTCGAGCCAGGTGGTCGGTTCGTCCAGCAGCATGATTGAGGTCTCCTGCGCCAGCACCATCGCTATCCACGCGCGCTGGCGCTGGCCGCCGGAGAGCGTATCCACGCTCTGTGGCGCAAGATCAGTAATGCCCGTCGCCTGCATCGCGCGCTGCACCGCCTCGTCGTCCTCCCTGCGCCAGCGGCTAAACAGCGGCTGGTGTGGGTAGCGTCCGCGGGAGACCAGCTCCTGAACCGTGATATCTCCGGGCGTGGTGGCATTTTGCGCCAGCAGCCCGATACGTCGCGCCACCTCTTTGCTGGCGAAGCGCTGGATTTGCTCCCCGTCGAGAAATACGCTGCCATCAACCGGCGTCATCAGGCGGCTGAGGGTGCGTAACAGGGTCGATTTTCCGCAGCCGTTCGGTCCGATGATTGCCGTAAAGTGGCCGTCAGGGATCGCGACGCTCAGGTCACGGGCAATGATTTTTTTGCCATAACCCAGCGTGAGGTTTTCGCCGCGCAAGCGGGTTGTTGTCTCGGTCATTTCTTGCGTGACTCCTGAACTAACAAGGCGATGAGGTAGATGCCGCCGAGGCTGACGGTCACGACGCCCACCGGAAGTTGGTAAGGCATAAACAGCTGCCGGGCGCAGAGGTCGGCCGCCAGCAACAGCGTCGCGCCGCATAACGCCGCCTGGGTTAGCCCCCAGCGGGCGGTACCGCTGAGACGGCGCGCAATATGCGGCGCCACCAGGGCGATAAACGAGATCGGCCCGGCGATGGCGGTGGCCGCGGCGGTCAGCAGTACCGCCACCAGCATCAGCATCAGCCGTGAACGCTCCACGCTGACGCCCAGCGCGCAGGCGCTGTCATCGCCCATCTCCAGCAGCCGCATACGGCGCACCAGCACCAGTGCGCCGATAAACATCAGCAGGATAAGCGGCGCGGCGGGCCAGGTTTTATCCCACGTCAGGCCGTTGAGTGATCCGGCATACCACAGACCGGCGGAGAGCGCGGTCTCCAGCGAGGCCTGCAGCAGCAGCCAGGTGTTAAAGGCCATCAGCATGGCGCGAACGCCGATACCGATAATGATCAAGCGGAAGGTATCAATCCCGTTGCGCCAGGCAAGCGCCCAGATAATCAGCGCGGTGAAAATGCCACCGCCCATCGCCGTCAACGCGATCGCCGTCAGGTGCTGACCAAACAGCACCGTCGCCACCAGCACCCCGCTCCAGGCGCCGGTGTTAAGACCCATGACATCCGGACTTCCCAGCGGGTTGCGCATCAGCGACTGGAAGATGGCGCCGCTGACGCCGAGTGCGGCACCCACCAGAATGGCCATCGCGACGCGCGGCAGTCGCCATTCGGTGACCACCAGCGCAACGGTGCGCGGGGCGTTGCCGGTGAGGGCGTGAATGACCTGAGTCACATTGAACGTTACCGCTCCGCTTTGCAGGCTCCAGATCGTCATCAGCAGCAGGGCGACCAGCAGCAGCGCAAGCGAGACCACTAAACGTCGGGAGGGGGCCATCATGCGCCACCTCCCCGTCGGCGACGCACCAGAAAGATCAGCACCGGCGCGCCGATAAAGGCGCTTACTACCGAGACGCGCAGTTCGCCGGGCACCAGAAGGCGGCCAACGGTATCGGCGAACAGCAGCAGGGCGGGCGTCGCCAGTAGCGTAACCGGCAACGACCAGCGGTGATCCGCGCCCACCAGCCACCGCGCCAGATGCGGCATCATCAGGCCGATAAAGGCAATCGGCCCGACCACTGCGGTGGCGCTCCCGCACAGCACGGTGATCGCCAGCAGCCCCGTCAGCTGGGTGCGTGCCACGCGGTTGCCGAGCGCGGTGGCGGTATCGCTGCCGAGGCTCAGGCTATTCAGCGATCGGCTTAACAACAGCGCCACGGCGGCGGCAATCATCACCGGGATCACGACCACGTTGAGCGTTTCGAGCGTGCGGATATCCAGCGAACCGGCCTGCCAGAAGCGCAGCCTGTCGTAAACGTCCGGGTTGAGCAGGGCGATGCCGTTTGTCATCCCTTCCAGTACCGCTGCCAGCGCCACCCCGGCCAGCGTTAAACGCACCGGGCTAAGCTGTCCGCCGCCCTGGCTGCCGGTAAACGCCACAATCAGCGAGGCCACCAGCGCGCCGCAAAAGGCCATCGTCAGCTGCTCAGTGGGGGAGGTAAAACCAAACAGCGCCGCGCCAAGCACGATGGCGAAGCTGGCGCCAGAATTGACCCCCAGGATGCCCGGGTCAGCCAGCGGGTTTCGGGTCAGGGTTTGCATCAGCGCACCGGCAAGGCCGAGCGCGCCACCGGCCAGCAGACCGGCGAGGGTGCGGGGCAGGCGGGCATCGAGCACGATGGTGCAGTCGGCGCTCTGGCAGGTGCCGGAGAACGCATCGACAATCACGGAAGCGGGCAGCGGTTTCGCGCCGACCAGCAGGCTGAGTGCAATCGCAAGGATCAGCAGTAGCAATAAAACGGGCACGGCAATGGCGCGCACCGCAGAAGAGGAAAACGACATAGCAACATCCATGATTTGATAATGATAGTAATTATCGTTATCTATCTTATTTGGCTATGTTAGCATGTGCGCCCATGGAATTGGTAGTTCGATACCTCAGGGCCTTGTTATGAATCAAAAATCCTGGCTGCTTAATCTCAGCCTGCTCAAAACCCATCCGGCGTTTCGCGCCGTGTTTATCGCCCGCTTTATCTCCATTTTGTCGCTCGGCCTGCTCGGGGTGGCGGTGCCGGTGCAAATTCAGGCCATGACCCACTCCAGCTGGCTGGTCGGGCTCTCCGTCACCTTAACCGGTGGGGCGATGTTTATCGGCCTGATGGTGGGCGGTGTACTGGCG
>JAFACP010000462.1 GCA_023425455.1 Pseudomonadota bacterium
CTAATACGGTTCGGAGATATTCGGCGGGTTAGCCCATGCAATGACTTAACATGCGCGATCCAACACGTTTTTACTGTTTTTCCCGTCCGGGATTTAACATCATCGGCAATCTGCCGGTAGGTCGCCATAAATGTCCGCGCTCCTATGGTTAATATTTTTCTGCATGAGGCTGCATATTTAGAAAGTGGCAGCGTGATAAAAGGTTACGCCTGCTTCATCTGACTTCGCCAGCCACACTATGAGAACGCCGCATCTTATAAAGCAATAAATCCGCTACCTATGAGAAAAAACGCGCCACAGGGCTTCCTATGGCGCTAGTGAGAGATCACTACTTATGCTTGCGAACCCCATCTTTCATCGCTTTCAGCCCCGCCTCTGCATTAAATGGGGCTATCTCAGGCAAATTGTATGTCAGCCCGGAAATGGCGTGGAACTGATCCTCAACCGCCCTGTCCTTACGATAGGTTGTCATGGCAGTAGTGTTGCCGCGAACATGTCCAACAAGCTGCGCGATCATCCGCTCACTTAGCTCCAGCCTGTCGAGGCTGTTCACATAATTATGGCGGAATGAGTGAAATACTATCTTCCCATTGCGCTCTAAGCCAAGCTGGTTGCCACAATAAAGCTCATTAAACCATTTTGATGCATAGCCACGATAACCTTTAGTTTTATTAAACTTTAACTCAGGGAAAAGGCGTTCTTGTCCGTCGGATTTTAACGCCTCTACATATTTGAGAAATCCAAGCCGAATTAACTCTGGGTGGATCGGCATCTGTCGTAAAGCATTAAGTGTTTTTAGCGACTTATCTGCTTCTGAGTCCATTACTTTATCCGGTGCATCCAAATTGAAATCTAAATATGCGACGCCATTTTCACTTACACGGATATCAGAAAGATAAAGCTGGCATAACTCATTCATTCGCCCGCCGGTATACAATGCCAACAATGGCAGCCAGTAGCGGTAAGGACGAAAGTCGATGTAACGCCCAAACTTATTCGGCACACCTGCACCTGTTTTAAACCAGTATGCGGAGAATATGAGTTCCAGTTCATCATCACTAAATTGATGCCGGTTATCCTGAGATCTGACGATTTTCTTACGTTTCGCCAGAACGTTCTCAACTGGATTCGCAATTAAGTAATTTTCTTTACGCGCCCATTCCAGCATTGAACCCAGTGATGCCATATGGCGTTCAATGGCATCTTTCGTCATGAGCGGCTCACCAGCATCGAGGGCTTTTTCGATGAGCTGATCTAAGCTTTCAGCAGCATATCGACGCCGCATTAAATACAAGTTACTGGGCATCCTCTGCATTCTGGAAACGTAATTTTTAACAACATTACGATCTAACTCAGCGAGTGTTATGTCGCCCACAATGTCGATAAAATGAGATATTCGTGACCGAATTTTCTCCTCGCTGGCAAGTTTGATATCCCCTGAGTGTTTATAAGCCAGAAACTCCTCCAGCACTTCTGAAACCCTTTTCGAAGCGGATAGAGGATTGCAATACGGATTAGTGATGACAACTGGTGGAGGTAGCGGGGCTGAAATCACAACAGGAGCCGGAGGCAATTCAGGCTCTGATTTCGCAAACGCGTTATCCCAAATATTGCGCAAATTCTCAGCCTGCACCTTGTTGATAAACAAAGAACTGCCATCCAATCTGATCCCTGGAAAATCCATCAACCAGATAGAAAGACGGTTGTCGCCATTCGTTCTGAATGCCACTTCCTCGGTGTAGCCTTGCTCCAGAAGTTGTTTAAACGCATAGCTCGTCTGGAACAATCGGACATAGCCATGCATCACGCTTTCTAACCCTTTCTGCTCAAGGTTATTAAGCACAAAACCGCCATTATCTTCCCGTTCAGCTTCGGTAAAGTCTGCAATCTGGAAAGCGGTTAGGCCTTCCGCGAAGCAATAAACCGGAACATTGTGCGCTAAAAGATGCTGAACAACCGTTTCAAGCGCAATCCCAAATGACTCGCAAAACAGCGCTAAACTGATTTTGCCAGCGCCAGCCAACAGCGGCGCATTACCCCGAATCTTCTCTTTATCCACTTGCCTGAACTCTTCCAGAGACGCATACCACTTCTCCAGCAAACGCGCGGCAATAGCTCTGGCATTTGCAAGGTGGGTTGTGCGGGTAGATGCATGAATTTCACGCTGCCCTATCAGGGCGCGATAACGAACCGGAACGGTGATCCGCAGAACATAGATCCCACTGGAACGTCGATAGAGATTACCACGTTGCGCCATCGGCTGTATGACCCCTTTGTAGGAGGATCACGAGCGCCGTCACGTATGGTTTAGAAAAAGATAGTGGAATTAATACGTTAGGGTAATTCTGGAGCGGGCGAAGGGAATCGAACCCTCGTATAGAGCTTGGGAAGCTCTCGTTCTACCATTGAACTACGCCCGCGTTGAGGTGCGTAGGGCATTATAGACCTTACGCATCGTCAAACAAGACTTCAGCCTACTGAATGGTGATTAATTAATCAGTTAGCACTTCGGTTTACGGCCCTGGGCCGGGAGGTAGCGCTGCGGATCGATAGCTGTCGCACGGTAGCGGATCTGGAAATGCAGCTTCACCGAGTCCGTTCCGGTACTGCCCATCGTCGCAATCTTCTGCCCGGCTTTAACATTTTGCCCGGTATTGACCAGCATGGTGTCGTTATGCGCGTAGGCGGTGATGTAATCTTCACTGTGCTTGATCATGATAAGGTTACCGTACCCGCGAAGCTGGTTACCGACATAGACCACCTTACCGGCGCCTGACGCATAAACCGGCGTTCCTCGCGCTGCCGCGATATCAATCCCCTTATTGCCGCCTTCCGCGGTTGAGTATGGGACGATCACTTTACCGCTGGCCGGCCAGACCCAGCAGCGCTGGCCAACCGGCGGCCATGAAGATTGCGGCACTTTGTACGATGGCGTTACCTTCGCGGTTTTGCCTGTCGATGAGGTCGTTTTCTTCGCCGAAGAGGATCCCGAACTGACCTTCAGCCGCTGCCCCACTTCAATCGTGTAAGGTGCTGAAATATTGTTCATCCGCGCTAAACTCTTCACGCTGGTGCCGGTCATACGCGAAATACGATACAGCGTATCCCCGCGCTTAACGGTATATACCGAGCCGGAATAGCTGCCCGGCGAGGATGATTTACTCCCGGAGCACCCCGCCAGCAGGAATATCAGCATCAGACAGAAAACGGCGGTGAGGGGATTTTTGGTCAGGCTTCCTGCAAACAAAACAGTTCCTCGGTCAGCGTGAATGGCAAGCTATGATAACAGCCTCAACTCTGATGCCCAATATTTGCCGTCATACGGGTTACGCCCTTTCCGCTCTGCGGGCAACGTTCTTTTCATAAGAGTACCGTATAATGCTGCAGCCAACGGCACGATGCTTCCTGAAGGTTTAGCGCCGCGCCAATCGGCATGACTGGTACTGGAGCAACAATGAGTATTCAAGAACACGTTATTTTGGTGAATGACCAGGGAATGGTGATTGGCACTCAGGAAAAATATGCCGCACACAGTTCGCATACCCCGCTGCATCTGGCTTTTTCAACGTGGCTGTTTAACGCCCGGGGGGAATGTCTGGTGACCCGCCGCGCGCTGAGCAAAAAAGCATGGCCCGGCGTCTGGACCAACGCCGTCTGCGGCCACCCTCAGTCCGGCGAAACGTTCAGACAGGCCGTTATCCGCCGCTGTCGTTATGAAGTCGGGGCTGAGATTACGCACATCACAGCGGTTGCGCCGGAGTTCCGTTACTGCGAAACCGACCCGTCCGGGATCGTCGAAAATGAGATCTGCCCGGTGTTTGCCGCCCGCATTATTGATGACGTGGTGATTAATCGCGATGAGGTGATGGACTATCGGTGGGTTGAGCCGGAAGCCCTGTTCCGCGCGCTGGAGGCAACGCCGTGGGCCTTTAGCCCGTGGATGGTCAGCGAAGCGGCGATTGCCCGCGACGCGCTCTGCGCCTTCGCGGGCCGGTAAAAAAGCCCCGGCGATAATCGCGCGGGGCTTTTTTTACCTCTTAACCACTTATTTCACCGGACGCATCGCCGGGAACAGGATCACGTCGCGGATGGTGTGGCTGTTGGTGAACAGCATTACCATACGGTCGATCCCGATCCCCAGACCTGCCGTTGGCGGCAGGCCGTGTTCCAGCGCGGTAACGTAATCTTCGTCGAAGAACATCGCTTCGTCGTCGCCGGCGGCTTTCGCGTCAACCTGATCCTGGAAACGCTGGGCCTGATCTTCCGCATCGTTCAGCTCGCTGAAGCCGTTGCCAATTTCGCGGCCACCGATGAAGAATTCAAAGCGATCGGTGATTTCCGGGTTCACATCATTACGACGCGCCAGCGGAGAAACTTCTGCCGGGTATTCGGTGATGAAGGTCGGCTGAATCAGATGCGCTTCTGCCACTTCTTCGAAGATCTCGGTCACAACACGGCCCAGACCCCAGCTCTTCTCAACCTTGATACCGATACTGTCTGCAATCGCTTTCGCCGAGTCGAAGTTATCCAGATCCGCCATGTTGGTTTCCGGACGGTATTTCTTGATCGCTTCGCGCATGGTCAGTTTTTCAAACGGCTTGCCGAAGTCGAACACCTCTTCACCATACGGAACTTCAGTGGTGCCCAGAATGTCCTGCGCCAGGGTACGGAACAGGGATTCGGTCAGTTCGATCAGATCGTTATAATCCGCGTAAGCCATATACAGTTCCATCATGGTGAACTCTGGATTATGACGTACGGAGATACCTTCGTTACGGAAGTTACGGTTGATTTCGAATACGCGATCAAACCCACCCACGACCAGACGTTTCAGGTACAGTTCCGGCGCGATACGCAGGTACATGTCGAGATCCAGGGCGTTGTGATGGGTGATGAACGGACGAGCAGATGCGCCGCCTGGGATCACCTGCATCATCGGGGTTTCCACTTCCATAAAGTCGCGGTTAACCATGAACTGACGAATGCCGGCCATGATCTGTGAGCGAATTTTGAAGGTCTTGCGGGATTCATCGTTAGAGATGAGATCGAGGTAACGCTGACGATAGCGCGCTTCCTGATCCTGCAGACCGTGGAATTTGTCCGGCAGCGGACGCAGCGCTTTGGTCAGCAGACGCAGCTCGGTGCAGTGGATAGACAGCTCGCCGGTTTTGGTTTTGAACAGCTTGCCTTTCGCCCCCAGGATATCGCCCAGGTCCCATTTTTTGAACTGCTCGTTATAAACGCCTTCCGGGAGATCGTCACGGGCAACGTACAGCTG
>JAFACP010000252.1 GCA_023425455.1 Pseudomonadota bacterium
AACAGGTTGATGAAGTCCAGATACAGGGTCAGGGCGCCGACGATCGCATACTTACGCAGCATGGAGCCGTCGCGCACGTCAATCTGTTCGCCAATGTTTTTCAGCTTCTGTGTGTGATACGCCGTCAGCCCGACGAATATCACCACCCCGATATAGGTCACGGCCCACATCAGCGCGTCACTCTTCAGCCACAGGTTAACCAGCGACGCCAGCACAATGCCGATAAGCCCCATAAACAGCATGCTGCCGAAGCCGCTAAGATCGCGCTTAGTGGTGTAGCCATACAGGCTCATCGCGCCGAACATCCCGCCGGTCACCACGAAGGTGCTGGCGATGGAAGAGTAGGTATAGGCGATAAAAATGCTGGAGAGCGTCAGGCCGGTCAGCGCCGAATAGAGCATAAACAGCGTGGTCGCCATCCCGGCACTGAGCTTATGCACCAGCCCCGACAGGACAAACACCAGCGCCAGTTGAGCAATAATCAGCCCGAAGAAGGTGATTTTGCTGGAAAAGATAAACATCATCAGATCAGGCGTGTTTGCGGCATACCACGCGATAAACGCGGTGAGCAGCAAACCGACTGTCATCCAGCCATACACCTGAGCCATATACGTCTGCAGCCCGCTGCGGGTCTGCTGTACTATCGAATCGGAACGCGGAAATCGGTCCATGATTCACTCCTGATTAAAGTAAACACACAGGTTAAGACTAACACATCTGTCTAAACCCTCTACCAACGACTGGCGGCTTGTTGGTCGCTGTCACGCGACGCTACCCAGCGCTCCCCTTCCGTCGTCGCTTCACGCTTCCAGAACGGCGCTTTGGTTTTAAGGTAATCCATAATGAACTCCCCGGCGGCAAAGGCGCTGCCGCGATGCGCGCTGGTGACGCCGACAAACACAATTTCTTCCCCGGGACACATTTCCCCAATACGATGGATAACCGTCACCCGTCCGAGCGCCCAGCGGCCGCGCGCCTCTTCGACGATTGCGGCGAGCGATTTCTCGGTCATGCCCGGATAGTGCTCCAGCGTCAGCGCCTTCACGCTGTCGCCTGAATTGTGGTTACGCACTTTACCGGTGAAGGTGACGACCGCCCCCTCTTCATCCCCCTCAGCAAGCCACTGATATTCTGTCCCGACATGAAAACGATCGCGACCTACCAGAATTCGTGTTTCTGCCATCTTAGCCCCCTGTTACCGGCGGGAAGAAGGCCACTTCATCACCCGCCTGCAGGGGGTGGTCGAAACTCACCAGCGTCTGGTTGACGGCGGCCAGCAATTTGCCCTCTTCCAGCGCCAGCGCCCAGCGCTCGCTCTGTGCCGCCAGATGAGCACGTAGCGCGGCGACGTTATCAAAAGGGATATCCAGCGTCAGGCTGTCGGTGTTGACCAGCTCACGAACCTGGGCAAAAAAGAGCACCTTAATCATCACTGTCTGCCTCAAAATCACCCGATTTACCGCCACTTTTCGCCAGCAGACGCAGCGGGCCAATCACCATATCTTTCTGTACGGCCTTACACATATCGTAGATAGTCAGTGCGGCAACAGAGGCCGCCGTCAGCGCCTCCATCTCCACCCCGGTCTTGCCGGTCAAACGGCAGCATGACTCAATTCGCACCCGGTTATGCGCTGGCTGCGCCTGCAGGTTCACCTCTACCTTGCTGAGCATCAGCGGGTGGCAAAGCGGGATTAACTCCCAGGTACGTTTCGCCGCCTGGATACCGGCGATGCGGGCGGTGGCGAACACATCGCCTTTGTGATGACGGCCGTCGACGATCATCGCCAGGGTTTCCGGCTGCATGGTCACGAACGCTTCGGCGCGCGCTTCGCGCACCGTTTCGGCTTTGGCGGAGACATCCACCATATGGGCTTCGCCCGCCGCGTTAATGTGGGTCAGTTGCGACATAACTTATTTCTTTAAATGGGGGTGGAAATTACACGGACGGCTTCGGGCGTCCAGCTGCGGCGCGATGATGTTTTCCCAGGCCGTGCGGCAGGCTTTAGTCGAGCCCGGCATGGCGAAAATCAGGGTGTTGTTCGCCACACCGGCGACCGCGCGCGACTGCAGGGTGGAGGTGCCAATCTCTTCAAACGAGAGCATACGGAAGAGTTCGCCAAACCCTTCGACCTGACGATCGAACAGCGGGATCAGCGCTTCCGGGGCCTGGTCGCCGGCGGTGAATCCGGTGCCGCCGGTAATCAGCACCACCTGAACCTCATCACCGGCGATCCACGCGGAAACCTGGGCGCGAATGGCGTAACGGTTCTCTTTCACTATCGCTTTGGCCACGACGTGATGCCCGCTCTCCTGGGCGGCATCGCGCAGCCAGTGGCCTGAAGTATCATCTTCCTCGCCGCGGCGATCGGAAACGGTAAGAATGGCAATACGTGTCGGGATAAATTCTGCGCTGACCTGACTCATCTTCTGGTTCCTTCTTAAGCCTGTTTACCCGCCAATGTATGACAGGTTCTGAGTGATCCCGGTGTTGCCCTGGTGCAGGAAGTGGGTCTGTTTTTTATGCGTCAGAGCTTCGGAAATACGCGCCTCAAGCGCCTGCTGCTGCGCGTCATCTTCCAGCAGATCGCGAAGATTGACTCCGCCATCGCCGAACAGGCACAGGTGCAGCTTGCCTACGGAGGAGACGCGCAGGCGATTGCAGGTGGCGCAGAAGTCTTTTTCATAAGGCATGATAAGCCCGATTTCACCGTCGTAATCCGGGTGACAAAAGACCTGCGCCGGGCCGTCGCTACGCTGGCGGATCTGGTGGATCCAGCCGCGTCTCAGCAGCTCGTCGCGCAGCACCATGCCGGAGATATGGTGGCGACGGAACAGTTCGCTGCCCTCGCCGGTTTCCATCAGTTCAATAAAGCGCAGCTGAATGCGGCGCGGTTTGATCCACGCCAGGAAGGTGTCCAGCTGATGATGATTCACATCACGCATCAGAACGGTATTGACTTTGACTTTGTCGAAGCCGGCGGCAAACGCGGCATCGATGCCGTCCATCACCTGGTGGAATTTATCCTGTCCGGTGATGGCGTGAAACTGGCGGGCATCGAGGCTGTCGACGCTGACGTTAATGGCGGTTAAACCGGCTGCGCGCCAGGTCGCCACATCGCGGGCCATCCGGTAGCCGTTGGTGGTAACGGCAATCTGCCGGATACGATCGTTTTCGCGGACAGCGGCAATGATGTCAGGAAAGTCACGACGCAGGGAAGGTTCACCACCGGTAAGACGGATCTTTTCCGTGCCGAGTTCAGCGAATGCGCGCGTCACGCGCCGCACTTCATCGACGGAGAGAAAGCCGTTATTGGTGACGCTGCCCGGTTTGTAACCATCAGGCAGACAGTAGGTGCAACGGAAGTTGCACACATCGGTTATCGACAGACGTAAGTAAAAGAACTTACGCGCGAAAGCATCAGTAAGTTGTGAAGCCATGTACACCTTTCCAGATACGGGAGGCACAGTCATTTCTTTCTGTACCCTGGTGGCAAATTCGCCACGGCCAGAACGCCATATCTTTCGACACAGGCGCAAAGGCTAGAGTGTATGTTTTCAAATTTGAAAACGTGGTTAACGGGATAGTAGCGCGGAATGTTGTGCGCCGCCATCACTGCTTTTCGCTATATAAATATATATATAGCGTCATGATCATGCATTTTCGCTACAGAATACGCCAAAACAACACTTTCGCATTGATATACGTCATTTCACCGGGTCCGGGGCATCGTCTTTTAGGGGTAGTTAGGTTACTGTTACGCAGTTCGAACCTGATAAGGAATGTGTATGCGCAATCGCACTTTTGCGGATCTGGACCGGGTGGTCGCCCTCGGCGGAGGCCACGGTCTGGGAAGGGTTATGTCGTCTCTCTCTTCACTGGGCTCCCGGCTGACGGGGATCGTCACCACTACCGATAACGGTGGCTCCACGGGGCGGATCCGTCGCGCTGAAGGGGGGATTGCCTGGGGCGATATGCGCAACTGTCTAAACCAGCTCATTACCGAGCCCAGCGTCGCGTCGGCCATGTTTGAGTACCGTTTTGCCGGTAACGGCGAGCTTTCCGGGCATAACCTCGGAAATCTGATGTTAAAGGCGCTGGACCACCTGAGCGTGCGGCCTCTGGAGGCCATCAACTTAATTCGTAACCTGCTCAGGGTGGACGCGTTCCTGATCCCGATGTCGGAACATCCGGTCGATTTGATGGCTATCGATACGGAAGGCCACGAAATCTACGGCGAAGTGAATATTGACCAGCTGACGCTGCCGCCAAAAGAGCTGATGACCTATCCGGCGGTGGCAGCCACCCGCGAAGCGGTAGAGGCGATTGGCGAGGCCGATTTGATCCTGATTGGCCCCGGCAGCTTTTACACCAGCCTGATGCCGATTTTGCTGGTGAAAGAGCTGGCGCAGGCGTTACGCCGAACCCCGGCGCCGATGGTATACGTGGGAAATCTCGGGCGAGAACTCAGCCCTGCCGCCGCCAGCCTGACGCTGGCCGACAAGCTGAATATGATGGAACAGTACGTCGGCAAGAGAATTATCGACGGCGTGGTAGTCGGACCGAAAGTGGATGTTTCAGGCATTGGCGCGCGGGTGGTGATCCAGGAGCCGCTGGAGGCCAGCGATATCAAATACCGCCACGATCGGCACCTGCTGCGCGATGCGCTGGAAAAAGCGCTGCAGGTGCTAGGCTGACGGCCAACACTATCCTTCTCAGGAGGCGGCAATAAACAGCTCGCGCAGCTGATGGAGCTGATCGCGGATTTGCGCAGCCTCTTCAAACTCCAGATTCTGCGCGTGCTGCATCATCTGCCCTTCCAGCTCATGAATTTTCTGCTGCAGCGCTTTTGGCGTCAGTGCGACGGTATCCGCCTCCACCACAGGGCGCGCTTTACCGCGTCCCTTCGCTTTGGTCTTCGCGATGTTCTGACCCAGCGCCAGAATATCGACCACCTTCTTGTTCAGCCCCTGCGGCGTAATGCCATGCTCTTCGTTATAGCGCTGCTGCTTCTCACGACGCCGCTCCGTTTCACCAATCGCTTTCGCCATTGACGGCGTGATCTTGTCGCCATAGAGGATCGCTTTACCGTTCACGTTACGCGCGGCGCGGCCAATGGTCTGGATCAACGAGCGCTCCGAGCGCAGGAAGCCCTCTTTGTCCGCGTCCAGAATCGCCACCAGCGACACTTCCGGCATATCCAGCCCTTCTCGCAGAAGGTTGATGCCCACCAGCACGTCAAATTCGCCCAGACGCAGATCGCGGATAATCTCCATGCGCTCTACGGTATCGATATCGGAGTGGAGATAGCGCACGCGTTCGCCATGCTCTTCGAGATATTCCGTCAGATCTTCCGCCATCCGCTTGGTCAGCGTGGTCACCAGCACGCGCTCATTAATGGCGGCGCGGGTCCGGATCTCAGACAGCAGATCGTCCACCTGGGTGGCAACCGGACGGACTTCGATAAGCGGATCAAGCAGGCCCGTCGGACGCACCACCTGGTCAACCACCTCGTCACCGGATTTTTCCAGTTCGTAGTTACCCGGCGTCGCCGATACATAGATGGTTTGCGGCGCCAGCGCCTCAAACTCTTCAAACTTCATTGGACGGTTATCCAGCGCCGACGGCAGGCGGAAACCGTACTCCACCAGCGTCTCTTTGCGGGCGCGGTCGCCACGGTACATACCGCCTATCTGCGGAATGGTTACGTGGGATTCGTCGACCACCAGCAGGCCGTCGGCCGGCAGGTAATCAAACAGGGTCGGCGGCGGCTCGCCCGGGCCGCGCCCGGAGAGAAAGCGGGAGTAGTTCTCAATGCCAGAGCAATAGCCGAGCTCGTTCATCATCTCCAGATCGAACTGGGTTCGCTGGCTCAAGCGCTGCTCTTCCAGCAGCTTGTTATTGGCCAGCAGTACCTTGCGCCGTTCAGCCAGCTCGTCTTTGATCTCTTCCATCGCCTGGACGATACGCTCACGCGGCGTAACGTAGTGCGTTTTGGGGTAGATGGTGAAGCGCGGGATCACGGATTCAACGTGCCCGGTGAGCGGGTCAAACAGCGACAGCCGCTCAACCTCCTCGTCAAACAGCTCAACGCGCAGCGCGATATCGTCTGATTCCGCCGGGAAGATATCGATCACCTCGCCGCGCACGCGGAACGTTCCGCGCTGAAACGCCTGGTCGTTGCGGGTGTACTGCAGCTCCGCCAGCCGACGCAGGATTGCGCGTTGATCGATAATCATCCCCTGGGTGAGGTGCAGCATCATCTTCAGGTACAGATCCGGGTCGCCCAGGCCGTAGATTGCCGACACAGAGGCCACCACCACCACATCGCGACGCTCAAGCAGCGCCTTGGTTGCCGACAGACGCATCTGCTCGATATGTTCGTTCACCGAGGCGTCTTTCTCGATAAAGGTGTCCGAGCTCGGCACATAGGCTTCAGGCTGGTAATAGTCGTAATAGGAGACGAAATACTCCACCGCGTTGTCCGGAAAAAACTCCTTCATCTCGCCATACAGCTGCGCCGCCAGGGTCTTGTTTGGCGCCAGCACCATCGTGGGACGTTGCAGATCGGCAATCACGTTGGCGATGGTAAAGGTTTTGCCTGAGCCGGTTACCCCCAGTAACGTCTGGTGCGCCAGCCCGTCCTCCAGCCCCTCTTCCAGACGACGGATCGCCTCCGGCTGGTCACCAGAAGGACGGAAAGCAGAATTCAGTTTGAACGGTTTACTCATGAACAACGACCTGATGACGAATTAAGCGGCAGGAGTGTAATTTTACTCGCGATGGCCAGGATTGCCAGTAAAAAATACTGGATGTAAAACCAGTAGCGTGTCAGGATAGTTAGCCACGCCGTGGGAGGATTAGCGCAATGCCGCGCGAAATTGCGACGCTGACAAGATAAAACACCAGCCGGGCTGGGTTATCCCCAGAATTTTTTCTTTTTTAACATTTGTCAAGCCAGCCAATGAAAGTTTTATGGCAGCAGGTGACAGATTCATTGCGGCAATTGCTTTTATCTAACCTGCTAATTATAAACGGATATTTTATAAAGCCGCCTTTCGCATCAATTCGGGCGTAAGCCGCGTATTCTCTCGCTTAACGCGTGTTTTCTAACTCTAATACACATGGTTATCCACAGGAATAGTGGATAACTGCTTCCAGCCCGTACAGACCGCCACTCAGCAAATTCCCGGATTTTCCCATCAGGGGTCGGCAAAAAAAATTTATCGCTATTTTTTGATGATAATTAGCTGAGTTATTCATAATCAGTTGCTGAGATCTTACTCACACTTCCCGCTGCCCA
>JAFACP010000030.1 GCA_023425455.1 Pseudomonadota bacterium
CGGTAGGCACGTGACTGCATACGGTAGCCGCCAGCCGCCAGGGCGACGGTCACCAGCATCACGCTGGTGGTGGTCAGCAGCGGCGTGGCAATCAGCGCAGAGACGACCAGACTGGCAAGGAAACAGAGGCCCAGTTGCAGGGTATTCTGCAGCGCCGCGGCGCGACCGGTGGCCTGCGGGAATGGACGTAATGCCTGCGCCACCACGACAGGATAAATGGCGCCGTTAGCACTGGCCATGACGCAGAACGGAATTAAGATGGCCGTCAGTGATACGTCAGCGACAAAACCGACGGCCCAGGTGCCGATAACGCTCAGTGCGAACAGCGCCAGTAGCCAGGGTAACATCTGCTGACCCTGCCATTTCTGCAATGCGGCACGACAGCCATATCCGCCAATCAGGAAGGCGATGGTTTGCGGAACATAGCTCAGGCCGATGGCCGCCGGGCTGTAGCCCATCTCGTGCAAAATAAACGGCGACCCGGTCAGCCATGCGAAGAAACTGGCGGAGCAGGCGGCGTAAATCAGCACGTTGCCACGGTAGGCTTTGGTGCGCAGCAGAGAGATAAAGGTGACAGGCTTCGCCTCCGGGTGCGGGACGTTAACGGGCGCGGGCTTAAGCGCGAGCGCGGGCAACATCAGCACCAGGGTGATGGCAAAGAGCGTGGCGAAGATGGCCTGCCATTCGAAATGGGCGAGGATCCAGCTTCCCAGCAGCGGAGCAAGGGCAGGGGACAAGCCAACCAGCGGCATAATGGTGGCAAAAATACGGTTGGTGCGTGATGCCGGGTAGTAATCGGTCACCAGCGCCTGCCAGGTTACCGCCGCGGCGCAGACCCCGACGGCCTGAACAAAACGCAGCACCAGCAGCCAGGTGGCATCGCGAACCCATAACATCCCCAGACAGCCGACGGCGAAAATCGCCAGTCCCAGCAGCAGGACCGGTTTACGGCCAAAGCGGTCAGAGAGCGGCCCCCACAGCAGCTGGGCAAAGGCAAACCCGGCGAGGAACAGACTCAGGCTGGCGCTGATCGCCGCAGCGGGCGTTTGCAGATCCGCCTGCATCGCCGAGAAGGCGGGTAAATACATATCGGTGGCCAGAAAGCCCAGCACGCTTAAGCCGCCGAGCCAGACTAAAAATCCTTTCCTGGGTTGCATTGTTTTATTCTCCATGGGGAGGCAGGTGTACGTTGGCGCAGAGTGTAGGGAGTGCAAAGCGGCTTGTGAAACGCTAATATTTGGCTGGTGTATTCAAATTTTTTGCAGGCAGAAAATGTGGTCAGAATATTCTCTTGAGGTCGTCGATGCCGTGGCGCGAAACGGCAGCTTCAGCGGTGCTGCGCAGGAGCTGCACCGTGTGCCTTCAGCCATCAGCTATACCGTGCGTCAGCTCGAAGAGTGGCTGGCGGTCCCGCTGTTCGAACGGCGTCATCGCGATGTCGTGTTAACGCCCGCCGGGATATGGTTTTTAAAGGAAGGGCGTTCTGTTATCAAAAAAATGCAGATCACCCGTGAACAGTGTCAGCAGATCGCCAACGGCTGGCGCGGCCATCTTTCGATTGCGGTGGACAATATCGTGAAACCGGCGCGGACCCGGCAGATGATTGTCGATTTCTACCGTCATTTTTCTGATGTCGAGCTGCGGGTCTCGCAGGAGGTGTTTAACGGCGTCTGGGATGCGCTTGCGGACGGCAGGGTAGAGATGGCGATTGGCGCGACGCAGGCTATCCCGGTTGGGGGGCGTTATGCCTTTCGCGACATGGGGATGCTGAGCTGGACCTGCGTGGTCGCAAGCCACCACCCTCTGGCCACCGCGGCTGGCCCCTTAAGTGACGATACTCTGCGCAACTGGCCTTCGCTGGTGCTTGAAGATACCTCTCGCTCGCTGCCCAAGCGCATCACCTGGTTGCTGGATAACCAGCGTCGCGTCGTGGCACCGGACTGGGGATCGTCAGCAACCTGTTTATCTGCCGGGCTGTGCGTGGGGATGGTGCCTGTCCATTTTGCCCGACCGAGGATAATCACCGGAGAGTGGGTTGCGTTAACGCTGGAAAATCCGTTCCCGGATGCGGCCTGCTGCCTGACCTGGCAGCAAAACGATGTCTCCCCCGCGATGGCCTGGCTGCTGGACTATCTGGGCGACAGTGAAACGCTGAACCGGGAGTGGTTACGGGAGCCAGAATAACTGGCTCTCCAGGGATTAACGGCGGTAATCGCGGAAAGGGCCGTCGGCAACGGAGCGACGTTCAATAAGACGCGGGTGAACCTCGATCGACTGCGACTCTTCGCGCTTGTTGACGATCCTGTCCATCAGCATATTGAAGGCGGTCTCCCCCAGCGAATCTTTTGGCTGGTGGATGGTGGTCAGCGCCGGGGTAAAGAAGCGCGCGTTACGCACGTTATCGTAGCCGATCAGCGAAATATCCTGCGGGACGCGCAGACCCAGTTCGTCCGCCGCGCACAGCGCGCCCATTGCCATAATATCGCCGCCGCAGAAGACAGCGGTTGGGCGATGCGGCTGAGAGACGATCTGCTGCATGGCGCGATAGCCAGATTCCGGCTCGAAGTCACCCTGCACAATCCAGTTCTCCGGCACGGTGATCATCGCTTCGTCCATTGCCTTCATAAAACCGGCGAGGCGACCGGCGCCGGTGTTGCGCTCAAGTGGCCCCGGGATCACGCCGATCTCGCGGTGACCGCGTTCCACCAGGTAACGGCCGGCCATGTATCCGCCTTCAAAGGCGTTATCAATAACGGAATCGGTGAAATCCGCCCGCGCTTCGCCCCAGTCCATTACCACCATCGGGATATGACGATACTCTTCCAGCATCGACAGTACCGACTCCGGGTACTCAGAGCACATCACCAGCAGACCATCCACGCGTTTTTGCGCCATCATCGACAGGTAGGCGCGCTGCTTTTCAATATTGTTCCACGCGTTCCCCAGAATCAGGGTGTAGCCTTTCTGGAAACAGTTTTTTTCTACCGCTTCGATGATCTCAGCAAAATAGGCCGCTTCACTGCTGGTGGCCAGCAGGCCAATGGACTTGGTGTGATTCACTTTAAGGCTGCGGGCAACCGCGCTGGGTGAATAGTGCAGCTCTTTGATTGCCGCCCAGACGGCATTGCGCGTCTCTTCAGCAACAAAGCGGGTTTTGTTAATTACATGTGATACGGTTGTAGTGGAAACGTTTGCGCGTTTTGCCACGTCTTTTATTGTTGCCATTAAATGTCACTCCAGACCATATCCTAAGCTCCTGAAAAACATGAAGGTAAACGTTTGCCTTCTCACACCCTTATTACGCAATCTTGCATTGCGACACGCCGGGAAAACGACACAGGACGTCAGGAGGGGGTCAATGGCCGGTACGCTAATAAATTTAGCGTGGAATTTTGTCTTATCTTGGGCAAAAGGGGAAGAGCAAAAGTGGTTATCAGTTTAAATCCGGGAAGATTTTTGCCCGAAACTGTGTAAAAATGAGCAGGCTCACTTTTCGTGGGGGGATTAAAAGGAGAAAAATTGATGAGTTCCGATCTGAAGTTTTCGCTGGTCACCACTTTTATCGTTCTGGCTTTGATTGTGGCGGGTGGTCTGACCGCTGCGCTGCACTGATTCAGGCGGAGGGAGCGCTGACTCCCTCCCGACCTTGCCTTGATTGTTACCACTCCGGCAAAAATCTTTTGCTAATTTGTTAACTTCTCATTTTTTGTGATTGATGTCATGCTTTCGGCTTCTTTGTTCTGTGTCGTGAAGTGATACGGCACCCGGAGTTGACTCATGAAAATCAATTTTCCTCTGCTGGCCCTCGCGACTGGCGCTTTTGGGATTGGCACCACCGAATTCTCCCCCATGGGACTGTTGCCTGTTATTGCCCGCGGGGTAGAGGTGTCTATTCCTGCGGCCGGGATGCTCATCAGCGCCTATGCAATAGGCGTAATGGTGGGGGCGCCGCTGATGACGCTGCTGCTGTCGCACCGCGCGCGGCGAAATGCGCTGATTTTCCTGATGGCGATTTTTACACTCGGTAACGTACTGTCGGCACTCTCTCCTGATTACACCACGCTGATGCTGTCGCGTATTCTGACCAGTCTTAACCACGGCGCGTTCTTCGGGCTGGGTTCCGTGGTGGCTGCAAGCGTGGTGCCGAAGCATAAACAGGCGAGCGCCGTCGCGACGATGTTTATGGGGCTCACTATCGCCAACATTGGCGGCGTACCCGCTGCAACCTGGCTGGGAGAGGCGATCGGCTGGCGAATGTCTTTTCTGGCGACTGCCGGGCTTGGCGTGGTCGCCATGGCGGCGCTGTTTGTCTCTCTTCCGCAAGGGCGAGCCGGTGAGCGCCCTGATGTCCGCAAAGAGCTGTCCGTACTGATGCGTCCGCAGGTTCTCTCCGCCCTGTTAACCACCGTGCTTGGTGCCGGGGCCATGTTTACCCTCTATACCTACATTTCACCGGTACTGCGTGATATTACGCATGCGACGCCGGCCTTTGTTACGGCCATGCTGGTGCTGATTGGCACCGGTTTTTCCATCGGTAATTTCCTCGGTGGAAAGCTGGCTGACCGGTCAGTAAGCGGCACGCTGAAGGGCTTTCTGGTTCTGCTGATCGTCGTCATGGTGGCCATTCCGTGGCTGGCGCGCAGCGAAATCGGCGCCGCCGTGGCGATGGTGGTGTGGGGGGCGGCGACCTTTGCCGTGGTTCCTCCGCTGCAGATGCGCGTGATGCGCGTCGCACATGAAGCGCCGGGTCTCTCTTCTTCGGTGAATATTGGTGCTTTCAATCTCGGCAATGCGCTGGGCGCAGCGGCCGGTGGGGCGGTGATTTCCGGTGGAATGGGATACAGCTTTGTGCCGGTGATGGGGGCAATTATTGCCGCACTGGGCCTGCTGCTGGTGATGCTTTCAGGTCGTAAGCAGCCGCAAGAGCTCTGCGTTACAGAATAAGTAAAAACGCAGAAGGGCGAACCCTTCTGCGTGACGCTTATGCGGTGAAGTTCTTCGCCACAAACGCCCAGTTAACCAGCGCCCAGAAGTGCTCCAGGTAGTTCGGACGCCCGTTGCGGTAATCAATATAGTAAGCGTGTTCCCACACGTCGACGGTCATCAGCGGGGTTGCGCTGGTGGTCAGCGGCGTACCCGCATTAGCGGTGGAGACGATAGCCAGTTTGCCATCGGACTCTTTCACCAGCCAGGTCCAGCCAGAGCCAAAGTTCTTCACGGCGGCGTCAGTGAACTTCGCCTTAAACTCTGCAAAGCTACCAAACGCGGCGTTGATGGCATCGGCAAGTGCGCCGGTCGGTTCGCCACCGGCATGTGGCGCCAGGCAGTGCCAGTAGAAGGTGTGGTTCCACACCTGCGCGGCGTTGTTAAACACGCCACCCTCTGAACTGCGTACGATCTCTTCCAGCGTTTTACCTTCGAAAGCGGTGTCTTTGATCAGATTGTTCAGGTTGGTGACATAGGTCTGGTGGTGTTTGCCGTAATGATACTCGAGGGTTTCCGCTGAAATATGCGGGGCCAGGGCGTCTTTTGCATACGGTAGTGCAGGTAATTCGAACGACATTGCTTCTCTCCTTATTATTTTGTACAGACAATAACCTTATTGAATGCAGGGATAGAGTAGCAAATTGAAAGGGGATGAAAAAGAGGAACTTACCCTGCCGACGCGCGCGGCAGGGCAGGGAGTCAGCGAATGGTTTTCGGCGTCATTACCCGGCGCGCACCAACATAATGGCGCACCCAGTAATCCTCGCTCAGGGAGGTGATCTGAATGTCCTGACCGCTGCGTGGTGACTGAATAAACTTGCCGTTACCGACATATACGCCCACGTGGTCAGCCATGCCGCGCCCCTGGGTGCGGAAGAAGACCAGATCGCCGCTTTCCAGTTCACCACGGCTGACCGGCGAGGCGTCGCGCAGGTGATACATTTCATTTGCGGTGCGGGGAATACGGAACTTCACCAGATCTTTATAGGCGTAATAGACCAGTCCGCTGCAGTCGAACCCTGTTCGTGGGGAGCTGCCGCCCCAGTGATAAGGTTTGCCAATCTGCCCCATCAGTTTATTCATTGCCGTCTTCTGCGCTTTCTGAACACGGACTTTATGCACTTCCGACAGCTTCGCCGTTTTGCTGACTTTCAGACAGGTCGATTTATGCCCTTTACGCACGGTGCATTTTTCCGTTACGCGGGTTGCCGCACTATGGGACGACTTACGGGAGTGTTTGGCTGTTGGTGGGGAGGTTTTGCTGGAGGCTGTTTTTTTCTTCTGTACTGCGGTGGTTTTTTTAACGGTCTTGCTGGTGGTTTTTTTCTTACGGTCTGTGTTTTTTGCCAGATGCGTTTTTTGTACTGCAGAGTGCCGCGCCTGCTCCGAGGCGTTCGCCGCTGGCGTAAATGAAAGTGATGTAAACAGTAAAGCACAGAGCGTGATCGAGATTTTAGTTATCCGCGCCACTGGGCAGTCCCCTGGTAAATGCAGGTCATCAATGATACCTGCGCATGATTTACAAAACCCGTCGATTCTAATCTATAAAAACCCGAGAAGTTAATAGCATTTTTCAATCAAAAAACGTGTTTCGTTAGCGAGTGCAAAAAAAATCGCCAAACTGGCGCAGGCTTATCCAGCCTTAAGTAAAACCTCAGCAAAAACAGGGTTAAGCTACATTTGCAATGCAACTTTTAGCGACACCCGTTAAAATAGTAAGAGGTAATAAAAATGTTATTTTCCGATGTCTGTCTGAGCCGTTACAATGTCAGACTAATGCCGTAACAGAAGTTAAAGGAAGCAAGACATGAGCACCACTATTGAAAAAATCCAGCGCCAGATCGCTGAAAACCCGATTCTCCTGTACATGAAAGGTTCCCCGAAGCTGCCAAGCTGCGGCTTCTCCGCGCAGGCTGTTCAGGCG
>JAFACP010000092.1 GCA_023425455.1 Pseudomonadota bacterium
GCAAAGACCACCCGGTCAACGTCGTTGGTTGCCCTGGCGATCAAATCACCGGTGCGGTGACGCAGGTAAAACTCCGGATGCTGGCGGCTCAGCTGACGGTAAAAATCCTCCCGCAGCTCCACGGCCAGCTGATAGGATGCGCCGAACAACAGCACGCGCCAGACATAGCGCAGCAGATAGACAATGACCGCCGTCAGCACCAGCGTCCCCACCCACATCAACACCCGTGCGCTAGTGTAATGTTGTTCCGTCACACCATCGACAACATAGCCCACCACTTTCGGCGGGATAAGCTGCAGGATGGCAATAATAATAAGCAGGGCGACTGCGCCGAGATAGCGTTGCCACTCCCGACGAAAATACCAGCTTAGTTGGGCAAATAATCGCACGCGGTCTGTTCCTGAAGATATGATTCCGGCGAGGCCGGTAAATGAGTCAACTTATTCAATGGGTAATGCGGTGGTGTATTTTATCTGTTCCATCGCGAAACTGGAGGTGACGTCTGAGAGTCCCGGTACGCTATTGACGAGCCGTTTATAAAAATCATCGTAACGTTTCATATCCGCCACCTGGACGCGCATCAGATAATCATATTCACCCGCCATACGCCAGAAACCCAGCACTTCGGGCATGGCAGAGACCTGAGTAACAAAGCGGCAATACCAGTCGCTGCTGTGGTGCTGGGTTTTTATCAGCACAAAGGCTGTCAGCCCAAGCCCCAGCTTTTCGGCATCTAATAGCGCGACGCGCCCGAGCAAAATACCGTCATCTTCGAGCTTTTTGAGGCGCTTCCAGCACGGGGTGGTGGTCAGATTAACGGCATCTGCTAACGCCTGCAAAGAGAGGGTGCAGTCACTTTGCAGCAGTGAAAGCAGTTTGCGGTCAATTTTATCTAGCATACCCACCTCGCAGAGAAAATTTTTCTCCCGACATTGTATTTTAAAGGCCAGATAGCAACAATTTTTTCTGTGCTTTTCGCTATGCTGGGCACAAAATGACAAACGGATAACCACGATGAGTAGCACCTGGGTAAAACATGCCATCAGCGAAATCAATGCCGACTATAAACGCTCGGCAGACACCCACCTTATTCGCCTCGCCCTTCCCGGGTTTGCAGGCATTCAGCTGTATCTGAAGGATGAGAGCACCCACCCCACCGGCAGCCTGAAGCACCGCCTGGCGCGCTCCCTCTTTTTATATGGCCTATGTAACGGCTGGATTAAAGAGGGTACTACTATCATCGAATCCTCCTCCGGTTCAACCGCCGTCTCAGAAGCCTATTTTGCTCGTCTTCTCGGCCTGCCGTTTATCGCCGTGATGCCCTTCTGTACCGCGAAACGCAAAATTGAGCAGATCGAATTTTACGGCGGACGCTGCCACTTCGTGGAAAGTGCCTGTGAAATCTATGCCGCCTCGGAAATGCTGGCCCGCGAACTGAACGGCCATTATATGGACCAGTTTACCTTCGCCGAGCGCGCCACAGACTGGCGCGGGAACAACAACATTGCCGACAGTATCTTCCGGCAGATGAGCCACGAACCGCACCCCGTGCCGTCATACATCGTGATGAGCGCCGGAACCGGCGGCACCTCAGCCACGATCGGACGCTACATCCGCAGCCAGGGCTACGAGACGGAGCTGATGGTGGTTGATCCACAAAACTCGGTGTTTCTCGACTACTGGCAGAGCCGCGATACCGCTTTACGCAGCCCGACAGGCAGCAAGATCGAAGGGATTGGCCGTCCGCGCGTGGAGCCGTCCTTCATTCCGGACGTGGTTGACGAGATGCTTCGCGTCCCCGATGCCGCCAGCGTGGCGACGGCCCACTGGCTTGAAACCCTGCTTGGCCGTAAAGTCGGCGCCTCTACCGGCACAAATATGTGGGGTGTGCTGCAGCTGGCAGCCCGGATGCGTGAAGAGGGGCGACAGGGCGCGATCGTCACCCTGCTGTGCGACAGTGGAGAACGTTATCTTGAGACCTACTACAACGCGGAGTGGGTACAAGCCAATATCGGTGACATTGCGCCGTGGAAAGCGCAAATCGCCCGCCTGGTGGAATAAAAAAAGCCAGACCGAAGTCTGGCTTGCTGGAAGGGTCTCACTATTCGGGGGAATATGGGAGGTTGTTTTTGTCCAGCCAATGCGTCAAAAAGTGGGACACGGCCTCGTTGCGGCAGTGTCCAATAACCGGGAGATGCGGCAGTTCTGCCTTCAGCTGCGGCATCGCATTTCCCATAATCAGACCCCGCCCCACGCTGCCCAGCATTTCGCGGTCGTTCATGGCATCGCCAAAGGCCATGCAATCCTTCAGGGTGAGGCCCAGATGATCGCTCAGGACTGCCAGCGCAGAGCCCTTGTTACACCCTGGCGGCAGAACTTCCAGACAATCCACCGCCGAGAAGGTTAAATGCGCCCGGTCACCCAGCGCCTCATTGAGCTGGATCCGTAAACGACACAGATCCGCATGCGCGCCACAAAAGCAGATTTTGGTCACCGCGTGCGCGGGAATGCGCCGCAGGTCGGTAAGCTGATATTTGAAACCGCTATAAACATGCGCATGAAGCAACTCAGGAATGTCACGCCCCGTCAGCCAGCCTGAGTCGTTAAAAACGTGAAGGCTGGCGTCTGTCTCCCAGCGGCTGTGCAGCACTGTCTCTGCCACCTCCGGGTCGAGATCCTGTCGGTGCAGGACTTCGCCCTCAACCGAGTGAATACGCGTGCCATTGCCGGTAATCAAAAAAGCATCCAGGGCAAGCTCGCCCAGCAGATGACGCATCTCCAGAACATGGCGGCCGGTGGCAAAGGTCAGCGTGATATCACGCTCATGCAGCCGCTTCAGGGTGTTCAGGGTTTTATCCCCTAAGCGGTGATCGGGCATGAGCAGCGTGCCATCCATATCAAATGCAGCGAGCCGGGCCATGATTACTCCTGAAAATGTGATGCGATTAACTTGTGCATCAGTATTGCGTGAGATATACGGAAGTAATAGTGAATAGATGGGAATAATTGTTCCGGGTTTATCATGCGCCAGCTAAATCGCCTTAATCAGTATCAACGCCTGTGGCAACCGTCCGCCGGCGCAGCGCAGCAGGTTACCGTCGCAGAACTTGCCGACCGCTGTTTTTGTAGCGAACGGCATGTACGCACCTTGCTGCGCCAGGCCCAGGAGGCCGGCTGGTTAAGCTGGCGTGCGCAGTCAGGCCGGGGAAAACGCGGCGAACTCCTGTTCCACGTCACGCCGGAATCCTTGCGTAATCGCATGATGGAAGAGGCGCTCAGAAGCGGGCAACAGCACAATGCGCTCGCGCTGGCGCAGCTTGCGCCTCAGGCGCTGCGTTCCCTGCTGCATCCGTTTCTTGGCGGACAGTGGCAAAACGATACCCCCACCCTGCGCATCCCCTACTATCGCTCGCTGGATCCGCTACACCCTGGTTTTTTACCCGGCAGGGCGGAGCAGCACCTTGCAGGACAGGTGTTCTCAGGTTTAACGCGCTTTGCCGATAACAGCAGCCAGCCTGCGGGCGATCTGGCGCACCACTGGGAGGTGTCGGCTGACGGGTTGCGCTGGCATTTTTATATTCGCTCAACGCTGCACTGGCACAACGGAGATAAGGTCGAAACCGCGCAGCTCCGGCAGAGTCTGATAACGCTGTTAACCTTGCCGGCCCTGAGCCGGCTATTTCGCAGCGTGTCGCGTATTGAGGTCACGCATCCGCAGTGCCTGACCTTTTATTTGCACCAGCCCGACTACTGGCTGGCACACCGGCTGGCGGCCTACTGTAGCCGTCTGGCGCATCCGGACGAACAGATGACAGGCTGCGGCCCCTTCAGGCTGACGCTGTTCGAACCTGATTTAGTCCGCCTGGAGAGCCACGAGCAGTACCATCTGAACCATCCGCTGCTCAAAACTATCGAGTTCTGGATCACGCCGCAGCTGTTTGACTATGGGCTGGGAACGAGCTGTCGTCACCCGGTGCAGATTGCCATAGGTGAACCAGACGAACTGGCAAGCCTGCGCCTGGTGAGTAGCAGCACCAGCCTTGGCTTTTGTTATCTCACCCTGAAGCAGGGCCCGCGCCTGAGCGAGATGCAGGCACGACGTCTTATCAACATCATTCACCTCACCACGCTATTACACACGCTCCCGCTGGATGAAGGGCTAATTACCCCCACTGAGGAGCTCCTGCCAGGCTGGAATATCCCTCTGTGGCCGTCGCTTTCGGATGTTCCTCTGCCCGCGAGCCTGACGCTGGTTTACCATCTGCCCGTTGAACTGCATACCATGGCAAACCAGCTAAAACAGTATCTCGCCAGACATGGATGCGCGCTGACGCTGATTTTCCACGACGCCAAAACCTGGGATGAATGCGAGGCACTTGCCGGGGCCGATCTTATGATGGGTGACAGGCTGATTGGCGAGTCGCCCGCATATACCCTTGAGCAATGGCTGCGCTGCGACGTACTCTGGCCGCATCTGCTTAGTGCCCCTCAGCTTGCTCATCTACAGGCGACGCTGGACGCAGTTCAGAGCCAGGCAGATCCGCACGCCAGAGAGGCAGGCCTGAAAGACATTTTTACCCGACTTATGGAAAACGCCGTCCTCACCCCACTCTTTAACTATCAATACCAGATCAGCGCGCCGCCGGGAGTGAACGGTATCCGGCTGAATACCCGCGGCTGGTTTGATTTTACGCAAGCCTGGATCCCGGCCGACAAATCGTGAAGAAGCTGGTCGGCACCGTAGTCAGGCGGTAACATGGCGTTTTTATCGTTACTGTTGAGACAATTTATGAAACGTGCCGTCGTCGTGTTTAGCGGAGGACAAGATTCCACCACCAGCCTGGTTCAGGCGCTTCATCAGTATGATGAAGTACATTGCGTCACTTTCGATTATGGCCAGCGTCACCGCGCTGAGATCGACGTTGCGCGCGAACTGGCGCTGAAACTGGGCGCCCGGGCGCATAAGGTGCTGGACGTCACGCTCCTGAACGAACTGGCCGTCAGCAGTCTCACTCGCGACAATATCCCTGTTCCGGATTACGACCCGGATGCCAGCGGTATCCCCAACACGTTTGTGCCTGGTCGCAATATTCTCTTTTTGACGCTGGCGGCAATTTACGCCTGGCAGGTCAACGCGGAAGCCCTTATTACCGGAGTGTGCGAGACCGATTTTTCCGGCTACCCGGACTGCCGCGACGAGTTTGTGAAGGCCTTAAATCATGCGGTTAACCTCGGCATGGCGAAGGATATCCGTTTTGAGACGCCGCTGATGTGGCTGGATAAGGCAGAAACCTGGGCACTGGCAGACTACTGGGGCAAACTGGACCTTGTCCGTCGCGAAACCCTGACCTGCTATAACGGCGTCAAGGGCGACGGTTGCGGCCAGTGCGCCGCCTGTAACCTGCGCGCCAACGGCCTGAATCATTACCTCGCCGATAAAGCCAGCGTTATGGCCGCAATGCAGAAAAAGACCGGGCTGAAGTAAGGTTACTGTACCGTGCTGTCGAGGCGTTTCACGCCGGCAGCACGGGTGACTTTCATTAACACTGTTAGCGTTGGGTTACCGTTGTCAGATAACGCTCACCAGCGTAGTCCCGGCCCATGATTCTCTCCGTGATAGCGCGCTTTTATCTTTCTTAAAAGACAAAAATCTACACCATCATCAACTCCAGCTTTTCACGCAACGTCCCTTCCAGCGGCAACGCTTTCTGCGTTTTAAGATCGATACAGACAAACGTGATCAGGGCATCGGCAACCACCTGCCCCTCAGGCTCCAGCGTCACCACCTGGCTGAGCACGCCACTTTTTCCATTCAGTTGCTGCACCTGGCTTGTCACGGTCAACAGGTCACTCAGCACCGCCGGACGACGATAGTTGATATTGATATTGGCGACCACAAACGCAATGTTGTGTGCAGTCAGCCAGTGAAAGCTTTCACTTCCCTCAAGCCCGTCCCAGCGCGCCTCCTCGAGAAACTCAAGATAGCGGGCGTTATTCACATGCTGGTAAACATCAAGATGATAACCGCGAACTTTAATTTGTGTCTGCATAGCGCAATAGCCTTTTACTGTAGTTATAAGACAGAAGGTCACAACTGGTATGACCTCCTTATCCTGGCAAATTTTTGCCGCAGCGCAAGTTATTCGCTGATTACAACGTCAGGTGTGCGAGGTTGCGCTCAACCAGTGCGCTTCCCATACCCGGCACCTGCTTAAGGTCGTCAAGCGTTTTAAAGGGTCCATACTCTTCGCGATAGCTGACAATGGACTGGGCTTTTTTAAGCCCAACGCCATTCATCACGCGGGCAAGATCTTCAGCCGAAGCCGCATTGATACTGACCCGCGAGCCATCGTCACGCGTCATTTTGCTACTGCCGGCAGCGTCGCTTTGCCGGGTGGTCTGCACAGGGG